>PWMT01000060.1 GCA_003558085.1 Methanobacteriaceae archaeon | reverse complement strand
TGTGTTAAATATATGTTTCAGGATTCCCCTACCATAGCTGATGCCATTGCCATCTACCAGACCATTGACCCCTGCATCGCCTGCACCGAAAGAGTGGTGATAGTGGATGAGAAAGGTAATCAAAATGATTATAGGGGAGCCATAAATGTGTTAAAGGGTTTAAAAAAAGTAAACCCTAATTCTTCCAATATAATATAAGTTTTAAGAAAATTCTATAGGCACAGTCAAGTAAAATTCTACTAGAAGAAGCTAATAATAAAAATTAATTATGAATTTAAATATAAAAATGTATATTAGCATATAAATTTTAGCTAAAATCTAAGATTTAAGTATAAAGGTGTAATTTAGATGTCCTCTGCAATATGGTACCTGTATGAATTTGCCCGGAAAAAATGGTTGGAAAACTTTGTGGATTCTAAAACTGATCCAGAGATAGCAGAAGCTCCTTCCAGGTTTAGAGATTTTCCGGAAGTTGAAAAAGAACTTTGCATATCCTGCGGTGCCTGTGTTTTTTCCTGTCCCTCTCCGGGAGCCATAAAATTAGTGCGGGATGAAGAAAAGGAGATGATCTTCCCGGTAATTAATAAGAGTTCCTGTATAAGATGTGGTTTCTGTGTGGAAGTATGCCCCACAGAACCTAAAACTTTAAAAAATGGTGAAAACCATCTTATAAAAGAAGATTACCGTATCATACCCGAAGAAAAGGTCTACATTACTGATGATTATCTGTGCATACGTTGTAAAAAATGTATCAAGGCCTGTCCCGTGGATGCTATAAGTTTAAAGGATAACGTGGTTTCCATAGATCGCTCCACCTGTATTTATTGTGGAGACTGTATTGAAGCCTGCCCGGTAAAAGGAGCTATTAAGGAAACTTACATCATTAATATAGACGCGCAGAAAAAGATCACCAGTAGCTTAGTTCATACTTTAGAAGATAATATTAACCTTGAAATGGAGAAATTACAGAAAGATCCTGATTTTGACGTGGATAGTTTGGTGAAATTAGAGTATCCTCTAGAAGATTTCATGGTGAAAGCTCGTAAAATAAGTGAACATGAAGAAATGATTATAAAATTAATTGAGAATGTGATCGATAGATTGAAAATTAATGTTTTAACCTGGAACGAGGAATTATGTAAAGCCTGCCGCTTATGTGTTAATGAGTGCCCTACTGATGCCATCTACTTTGATGAAAAGAAACGTAAGGCGGTGAAAGATCCTGAGAAATGTTTAAGATGTAGTGTTTGTTATCAAACCTGTCCCTTCGGTGTTCCCGCCCTATATGTTGCCAGATTTAATTTAAAGGATGATAAGATTCTTATAACTCTTAAACCATCACGAATAGCTATGAGGGGCTGATAAAAATTACCACCACAGCCAAAAAAGCTTATAAACCATTAAGAGAAGTTGAAGTTCAATATGAAATAGATTCCCAGAAATGTGAGGAATGTTTTGCCAAACCTTGCCTAGCTTCCTGTCCAGTGGATGCCATCCATAAAATACCCCCAGATGATAAAATTGAAATAGATGAAAAATGCATCGGCTGTATATTATGTAGAGAAGCCTGCCCCTATGATGCTATAGAAATGGAAACTAAATTAGCTGAACCTAAAAGAGAACCAGTACCAGTTAAAAATCCTAAATTATGTATCAATTGCGGGGCTTGTGTATCAGCTTGTAGAGTGGGTGCTATTGAATTAGTGGCAACTGGAAGGGAAGAAGCCCACCTGGAAATGGATGAAGATAAATGTATCCGCTGTGGGTACTGTGCCCGGGTTTGCCCTACCAACGCCATCAAGTATGGTGAAATTTTACCCCGCTCAGTAGTAGGTGGTAAGGCCATAACTGTAAATCATAAAGATTGCATCGGCTGCATGACCTGCACCAGAGTATGTCCTTCTAAAGGAGCTATTAATGTAGGTAAAATGAGTAAATTACCCTTCATCGATCCAGCCTACTGCGCACGATGTGAAGATTGTATGGAAGTTTGCCCTTCAGCAGCTATACGTTACTCCTCACGAAAAAAAGCCTATAAAGATTTCAGCAAACTCAAAACCAGTGAGATAGTCTCTGAACTTTTAGAGAAGGATTCACAGAAACTAGCTCAGGATGCAGTTAACGTGGATGAAATCTTAAATCGACTGGCCCGGGATCTCAGTTATCAGCATAAAGAAGCAGAATTCAGTGAAGAGGTAACTGATCTTGTTGATGAAAAAATTGAGGAACACTTGGACACCGAGCTGAAAGTCAGTGATATTAAAAATATTATTGAATTCACCAGACCCTACCGTAACATAAGAGTATTGGAAGAGGAATGTATTGGTTGTGCATCCTGCATAGAACTATGTCCAGTTAATTGCATCGAACTGGAGTTACCCACCCCGATCCATATCGGAGAGGAATGTGTAAAATGTGCTAAATGTGTGCAGATATGTCCAGTAGATGCTATTGAATTGAAAGAGGAATACTTTGATATTAAAGATGATAAAATCTTTTTTAACCGTAAAAGTATCACCGAACCCCGGGAAGGACAAGTACTCTTGGATAATCTGCTCTGCCAGGCCTGCGGGGTGTGCGTAAATAAATGTCCCGTGGATGCCCTATCGATAAGTGAAGATGAAGTCAGGGTGGATCATGATAAATGCATACTCTGCGGTGAATGCGAAACCCTCTGCCCAGTAAAAGCCATTGAAATAGATTACCAGTCATCTATTCACCAGGAAACTGACTAGTCTCATAGCAGATTTTTTATAAAATTTTTTTTTCTAGGAGGAATAAAGTGGTTAAAAAACTGTTTATTAGTGATTGTGAAGGACCCTTATCACTAAATGATAATGCCTTTGAACTGGCAGCTCATTTCATACCCCAGGGAGAAGAATTTTTTAGGAGAGTAAGTCTATATGATGATTACTTGGTAGAAGAAGTTAAAAAACCAGGTTACCATGCAGGAGATACTTTAAAACTAATCGCACCTTTCCTGAAGGCCTATGGAGCCACCAATCAAAAAATAATTGATTTTTCTAAAGAGAACATATTACTAGTACCTGGTGCACAGGAAACAGTGCAGCTAATCCAGGATATGATGCCCACCTATATTATCAGTACTAGTTACCAGCAATACATCCAGGCCCTCACCCAAACCTTAGACTTTCCCCTAGAAAACACTTACTTCACCACCATTGACCTGGACCAGCACCAATTACCTGAAGCTGAAATAGACACTCTTCATCAATTTAGAGAAGAAATAGTAGCTGGCGCTGACTTTAATCTGATGGATGACATCTTTTTCAAGCACTTATCCACCCTGGAGAGTGGTAAAATCATCCAGGCCGTTAAAACTGTAGGTGGAGAGGGAAAAAAATTAGCCTTACAGGATATATTAAAAGCCAATGCAGCTCCCTCCTCAGGATTCTTATATGTAGGGGATAGTATTACTGATGTGGAACCTTTACGTTTTGCCCGGGAAAATAATTCCCTAGCTATATCCTTTAATGGGAATGAATATGCTATCCGGGAATCTAACCTTGCAGTGATCTCCCCCCATACCCTTATAATATCCCTACTTGCAGATTTATATTTTAAATTTAATCAGGATTACCTACTACAATTTGTAGAGGCCTATAGTAAGGATCCTGAACAGGCACTATATAATTATCGAATAAACCTTACTCTCTTAGAACAATTTGAAACTATATTCCAGGACCAGGAACTACCCCAGGTGGAGATCATCACCACTGAAAATCAGAATGATATAACCTCTAAAAGCATAGACTATCGGAAGAAAATAAGGGGAGAGATCATTGGAGGTTTGGGATAGATGAAAGTTGATCTAGAAAAAATTGAAGATACCTTTGCCGAAGCCTTCTCTGGAATTTGTGTGCGGGCTCTTATTACTGCAGAAGATGAGACTATCCTTAAAAAAGCAGCTTATGATGCCACCTCCACTCCAGGAGCAGTGATTGGAAGAGTGGAAGGTGGGGTGGAAGGATTCCTCCATCCATCCCAGACTCCAGATCAGCAGCCAGGCGCACTTCTACAATTTTATTTTGGCAGTGATGATCTTAAAAAATTTGAATTAGAATTATCCTATCGTATCCGCCAGGATATTCTAGTTAAACCCTTCACCACCCTTTTCAATGCCACACCTCAACCTGCCGGATACATAGATATGATGAAGCAAGTGGGCCACTGTGGAGATGGCTATGAATGGCAAGAGAAAATTCATGGTAGGGATATGATCGTGGTGCCTATTGCTATCCCTGATTTTAAAATTGAATCTCGTCTAGGTTATCAGCAGGCCATTATGGGTGCTAATTTTTATTATATGTGCCGCAGCAAGGAAGCGGTTATGGAAGCCGGTGAAAATGCACTAGAAGCTATAAAAGAAGTGGAAGGGGTTATCACCCCCTTTGATATTTGTTCAGCTGCATCCAAGGTGGAAACTAATTATCCCTGGATTGGACCCACCACCAACCATACCTACTGCCCTTCCCTTAAAGATCGGTTAATAGAAGAATCTCAGGTCCCCGATGAAGTAAATTACATACCGGAAATTGTGATAAATGGATTAGAAATGGAAAAAGTAAATGAGGCTATGAAAGCTGGAATTGAAGCAGCTCTAGAGGTAGATGATGTGGTTAAAATTTCTGCTGGTAATTATAAGGGCGAATTAGGAGACTATAAGATGCATCTCAGAGATTTATTTCCAGAGCTACCTTAATTTAAAATTAATCTAATTTAAACACTGATTTTTCATGAAATTAGAAAAAAAAATAGATGTGCTGGGCTTTGGAGCCTTGAATCTGGATCAGATTTACCAGGTGGATCATATTGCTGGTGCTGATGATGAAGCCTATATTAAAAATGTGACTGAATCCTGTGGTGGTTCAGCTGCCAACACTATTATCGCTTTAGCTAAATTAGGCCTAAGCACTGGCTATATAGCTAAGATTGGTGCGGATGAGGAAGGTTCTACCTTAAAAAATAATTTAATCCAAGAAAAGGTGGATACTTCTCCAGTGATAACCTCCCTGGAAGGTCGAAGTGGCCGGGTAATGGATTTTATAGATCCTCAAGGTCAAAGAGCCCTTTACATAAATCCAGGAGTAAATGATGATATAAAATTTGCTGAGATTAATTTAGATTATGTTAACCACACCCAGATTTTACATTTAAGCTCCTTTGTAGGAGACTCCTTTAAAACCCAAAAAAAAGTAGCAGAACAGTTAAATGAGGATGTGATTTTAAGTTTTGATCCAGGAAGATTATACGTCCATAAAGGAATAAAAGCCTTGCAAAAAATATTAAAGCGCACCAACCTACTTTTAATCAACGAAATAGAACTGCAAATTTTAGTAGAAGGAAGATATGACTCCTATGAGCAGGCAGCCCATACTTTCATCCAGGATGGCATGGATGTAGTGGTGGTTAAAAGAGGAGAAGACGGAGTATACGCCTATAATGGAATTGAAGAAGTGGATGTGGAAGCATATAAAGTAGAATGTGTGGATAGTACTGGTGCAGGTGATACTTTTAATGCTGGATTCATATACGGTTATCTTAAACAATTCTCCCTGGAAGAATCCTGTCGTCTAGGTAATTTCATTGCCTCTAAATGTATCCAGCAGAAAGGCGCCACTACGGGATTAGAAGATATGGATAAAATTTTAAGTCAAAGAAATAAATATTAGAAAGAATATAAATTAACCATAAAAAAAAGCAGGGTAGATAATCATTATTAAAAGGAAGTTTGAGGTTAGATTATGGACATTACCTTTAAAAAAAGAATGGATGACCTCCAAAAGGAAGTAAAATTAAAATCAGCTGATTTGGAGGATACATTAGAAGACTACACTGTTGAAATAGAACCCTGCAGTGTAGCAGATAAATTTATTACTATTTCTCCCCGATGTGTTAGATGTAATCTCTGTGTCCAGGAATGTCCTGTGGATGCTATAAGCGAATCCGATGCAAATAGGCAGGCTAAAATACTTGATAATTGTGTAAAATGCGAGATATGTGCTCAAACTTGTCCGGTTAGGTGTATAAGGGTGATGGAGAGCCTGGCACATGTTAATGATGAGGTGGAATATGAACTAAAGGATCTTAAAATACCCCATCGGGTATTGAAAATGGAAGATATTGCAGTTAAAGAGGATAAATGCATCTCCTGCGGTACCTGTGCAAGATTCTGCCCTACTCAGGCAATTAAAGTCCCGGAAGGGGAAACAGCCCTTATTGATAAGGATCTCTGCATCGGATGTGGGGCCTGTGTAAATGTCTGTGATGCTGGGGCCATAGACCTGGAAAGGTATCTAGGACCGGTTATTCAAACCCAAGGACTCTTGATTGATCAAGAGGCCTGTGTCCAATGTCAGATGTGTGAAGAACTCTGCCCCACCTCTGCCATTAGATTGGATGAGG
>PWMT01000056.1 GCA_003558085.1 Methanobacteriaceae archaeon | reverse complement strand
TTCTTAACCACTCCAACTGGAGTGTGGGATGGGTAGTGTTTTCTTAAATCTTCTACAACTTTTTGAATCATATGAACTCCCAGAAAAATGCACATGGTAGTCTGATGCTGTGCTAAACTTTCCAAGCGCTCTTTACCTGGTTTGGGAGTTCTTCCTTCTGGTCGAGTAATAATCACCGTTTGAGCAATATTGGGGAGAGTTAATTCCGTTTCTAAGGCGGCTGCAGTGGCAAATAAAGAGCTTACGCCAGGTACTATTTCAAAATCTATATTTTTATCTTTTAATTCTCTAATCTGTTCCCCTATAGCCCCATAGATAGAAGGATCTCCGGTATGTACTCTGGCCACCATCAGCCCTTTCCTGGTTTCTTTTTCCATTAAATCTATAATCTCAGTTAAATCCATGGAAGCACTGTTATATATTACGGCTTTATCCTTTGCACAACTTAAAACTTCTTTATTAACCAGTGAACCTGCATATATTATAATATCTGCTTTTCTAATCAAATTATAAGCCTTTAAAGTTAAAAGTTCAGGATCTCCTGGACCTCCACCAATAAAAAAAACCTTTCCAATCATTTTTTTTACCTTCACAATTTTTAAATATATATCCCTAATCCTATATTTAATAATTAATTATTATTTTCTACAGGCTATTTTTTCATTAAAAATCTCTATAGCACCATAAGGACATTCAGAGATGCATTTTTTGCACAAACCACAAGAAGCAGGATCAATAATTGCTTTTCCATCATTTTCAATAGATATGGTATCATCTCCACATAAAACATTGGGACAGACATTTAAACAGAGATGAGCACAGTCTTCACCACCCTGGCAGATTTCTTTATCCACTACAGCTGCATTAAAGGTGAAACCTAGAGCCCTTTTAACTGCCTCTTTAGTCTTATAACCAGCCAGATGCATAACTGTATCACCGCATAGAGGATCTTTATTCATGGAGGCCATACAAGGATAATTGTGAAATTTATTCCCAGCCTCAAATTCAGCTTCATCCACACCAACACCAACTAATTCTTCCGCCACATACCAAGTTGATCCGCAGGGGGCTCCTCTTTTTACTTGCACTTGTTTTATAAATTTATCTGCTTCAATATTCAATTCTGGTTTACCAAATTTTTCTACAAATTCTTGGATATAGGGATCATATACGGCGCTTAAAGAACAAAAAGGTTTGGGAAAGACAATAGTGGTTTCCTTAAGACTATTTATAATTTCCTCTTTTAAAGCATTAGGTATTTGTCTTGGATGATGAATCGGTATGATTATAGTTTTAGCACCAGTTTTTGATGCTATTTCAGATACTAATAAATTAATATCACCAAAAAGCCCAACTGAAATTATCAAATCACATTCAGGTAAGTTTACAGGCATATAATTTGAGACATCTTCAATAAATTCTGGAATATTGTCTGAAAATTCTTCTAAACCTACAATAGAAGATGATAATCCATGGCTGACCAAATTATTAATTATTCTAAAGCCATATTTTCCTGAACTAAGAATAAATATTTTCATGTTCATCTCATCTATCTATGATGCAGATTGGTGTAATCTATTTTTTTAATATTTTTACATTAAAATTTTAATTGCCAATTAACGGCGGTAAAATAAGATATAATAAACAAACATCAAAATCAAGGCCAGTATTACTCCAGTGATAGCCATACGTTTATCTGATCCAAAAATAATAGGTATAGGTCCTATTAGCACAACTCCTCCGGTTTTAACTGTTGAATCCTCATCGTTAGCTACACCGGTTGCTTGTAGTATACTGCCTACTATAATCAACGTTATTCCTATAAATATTATTAAAAATCCAGACAAGATTAAAATATGGGATTTTATCATTTTTATTACCTTTACAAAAGCAAATACATGAGCAAATGATATTTATTATATTTCCCAGTTCTAGAGAATATTTAATTTTCATTACTTTTAAGCAGGTATTCTTTTTTTCCATTTTTAACTTGAACTACTAAGAGTTGCAGGTCCACCATGGTTTCTATTATTCCCTCTAAGTCCGGGAAAAAGCATTTTGTTTTACTATCCTCACAAATTTGAAAGTTACAGTGACATGTTAAATTTTCATCTATTTTTTCTTTTTCCAGGGGTTGAAGTTTGTTATTCAAGAAATCGTAGACCACTAAACAGGATAAAATTTTTGATTTTTCCTCAAATTCCAAGTCCACGGTTTCAATCTTTCCTTTAAGTTCTTGGGCCATTTTCACAGTTTTTTCTTTCTCTTGTATAGGTATGATAATCAATACTCTTATTTCTTCTCCTAAGTAATACTCACCTCGGCTGATATAGAAACTATCCTTTTTTAGAACCAAGCCACCGCAGTCTTCCACAAATTCTACAAACTCATCGAATTTATAAATTCCTCCGGAATAAAGCAAAACCTGATACATGATTAATTTTTCCCCTGTTATTAAGCTAAAATATGCTTTTATATTGAAAAATATTAGCAGAAAAAAAATATTTTATACAATATTTTTTGTGTATTTTACTATTTGAGGATTAAGCTTATTATTTTTTGGTATGTTTTTAAAGATATCAAATACCATCATAGTAATACTATTTATATTATAATTAATATAATAAGACTCATGGATCAGCAGGGATATCTCACCGTGGAATTTATGTTCACACTTCTAGTCATCATTTTCATGATGACCAGCACCATCAATATAATTTCAGAGAGAATGCAAATGGTTTCAGAAACCGAAAATTTATCTGAAGCTCGTCATTTAGCAGAAAATGTGGCTAGTGCCATTAATAAAGTTAATTCTGGAGGCAATGGTCATGAAATCACCCTAAAAATGCCTCCCAATATAGGGGATTCAAACTATCAATTATGGCTCAATTCCTCAGGAGTATATATAGAATCTGGCGGGAGAAGAGGTAAAGCAACAATTTATCCAGTAAGGATTTGGTTTAATCCTTCTTTTGGTCCAGGATATAGATTACTTCCAAATAGAACCTATAGATTACTCAATAGAAAAGTTCAAGGAAACACGATAATCTATGTGATAAATGTTAGATAAGCTTTTCAGATCTAAAAAATTCAAAGGAATGATTTAATGAAATCATTTAGAGATAGTAAAGGACAAATAACGATAGAATTTATCTTATGGGTGGGAATGATCCTGGTAATAATAGTATACAGTAGCTCTATGGTAGATGATGCACATGAATTAAATATAGCCATGGCCGCAGCCCGCAGTGGAGCTGTTCAAGGTTCCAACATGAATTCCTTCGCGATTTATCCGGAAAGAGCCTTCTTAGAATATGAATCTAGCAAAGAACGACTCAATTTTCCCTCATCAATTAAGATTTTAAGGATTGAGACCATAAATTATGGTTTCAATTCTACCTATAACAGGACTAGAATACAACTTAGAACACATGTTTATGCACCAGGCATAACCCAAAAAACTTATAGGGATTCATTAGGTAGCAGGATTAATTACTATATAAGAAGAAGCATCACTCACACCTTTCAAACTCAAAACCTAACCAATAACCTCTATAATCCGGCATTTTCTTCCAAATATGTTTTCACCACGGCTAATGTCATATGGATTTAATTTATAGTGGAGAATTATATGTTACTCACTGAACTGATAAGATAAACTCCAAAAATTAAATCAAAATATTGATAATATATAACTTAATAATAAATAATAATTAGTACTTATTAAAAGGCAAATCATCGATAAAGTCAATAAAAAAAAAATTCTAATGTTATATAAATGAAATTAACTGTACATGTGGTTTAGCTAAAAATTTAGTCTGCCCAGCAAAAAAACTTAAGATAGAATTTTTAGTATATACGGTTCCTAAAATTTTTCAAAGAAAATTCAGCCCCTGATTTAAAAAATAAGATCGTTTAAAGGAAAATTCTTCCTTTAAGGTAAGTAGGATATTTGGTGATGAAATGATTTCACGCATTCCCTCTGGAATTCCTGGTTTAGATATTTTAACTTCACAAAAAGATATAGGCGGTATTCCAGATAATACAGTAACTTTAGTTTACGGTCCTCCCAAGGTGGGTAAATCTATTTTTTGTTATCAGTTTATGAATCAAGGTCTTTTAGAACAGGAACCTTGTCTTTATATTTGTACAGACTATGGATTAAAACAGTTTAAACATAATACTGAAGGAATTGGTTTAGAATTAGATAAATACTTCCAGGAGGAATATTTATACCTAATAGACGCCATTTCTAGTGTTTCTGGTACTGAGATAGTGGATAATCCTACTTATCTTGCATCTTCAGTGCATAATCCCACAGACATTATCGTAAAATTAGGGGTAGCCACACGTCTAATTTCTCGCAATTACTCCCGATTTAGATCAATAATGGATTCACTTACTACCTTAATGGCCTTTAACGATGAAATGCTTATAGTTAGAGTTTTAACTGCCTACATCATGCGCATTAAAGAAGATGGGGGAACAGCCATCGTCACCTATACCCAAGGAACAGGGGATAGTAAATTAGAAACGATGTTAAAAGCCATCGTAGATAATATTATCTATTTAGATGGTGAAAACATCATTATCGAGGCTATGGAAGGAATTGGTAGGAAAAAATCCACTTATAAAATTACTGATTATGGAATCGTAGTGGATGTAGACGAATAATTAAAATAATTGATTATGGAATTCTACTTGATGTGAATATTAATTTATTTATTAGATGATAGAACTTTCAGAAATACTTTTTTTATCTATTTTTTTTAGATTTTTGATTTATTTAATTCTAAAATAGTACTAAGTTGATTTAGCTTTAAATAAAAAAATTCTAAAGAGCTTAAACGGGTTCTAATGGTAATATATAAGCTAATATAATGCCTAAAGCTCCAAATAATATACCAATACTCCATATTATAATAACTACAGTTTTTTCATCTCTAGGTTGTTTTAGACTCCAACGTATCAATGATTTAAAACCCTCTGGGGGGACCTGCAATTTACCGTCTGGATTTACCGTGGTAGGTTCATGTTTTTGTCTTTCCACTACTCCTGCACTGTAGAATTTTAAAACACCATCAATAATATTAGGTAAAAGAACAATTAAAGCAATAATCCTCATTCTACCTATAAAAGCAACAGCTGCAATAGAGGCACCTATAATTAGAGTTCCCACATCTCCTGGAAAAACACGGGAAGGATGCCGATTATAAATTAAAAATGCTAATAAAGCCCCTAACATAGCCATGGTTATAAGTGAAACATCATTTTTACCCATAATTATACAGGATGCAGTAAGAGCAATCATGGAGATAACTCCCAAACCAGATTCAATTCCATTAAGTCCAGCTAACATATTAGTTAAATTAGAAGCAATAGTAACTGCTAAGGGCATGGATATTAAATATAAAATACCTACTTGAGGTGGAGCTATCCAGATTAAAGGTATACCAGCTAAAAATAGTAATAAAAGTTTTTCTTTAGAAGATAACATTACTAAATCATCTACCATTCCCACTATCCCTACCAGGAGAATAACTAATAAGGTAACTGTTAACTCATATTGAAGATCAGGGAATAAGTAAATACCAAGGAACATACCAATGGTAAAACCAAAAAGTATTCCTATACCCCCCATTTCCGCTACAATTGGAGTGGAAACCTTATGAATATCTTTACCTACAATATTGGCATTTTGTAGTTTATTTATAAGTCGGGGCATCAGGAAGTAAGTGGCAGTGAAAGCCAACAAAGCGCACAGAATAGCTACCAGCAATATATTTTGGTAGACTGCGGATAAACCAATTTCCATTAAATCAACCTTTTTTTTTAATATATATGGCCTAAAAGTAATTTATTTTTTCAATATATAATACACCGTTCTAAGAGGCACTTTAAATTTTTGGGATATTTCTTTGGCGGTGTAACCCTTAGTCGCCATTTTTTTAATTTCCATCCTTAATTTAGGATCATATTTATATTTTCTACCTTTTTTAAGTTCTATTCCCTTTTTAAGATAGTAAACCGTTTTTAGAGGAATATCTATTTGACCTGAAATTTGGTGGGGGCTTTTACCTTCCTTTAATAATTTATTTACCAAGTTACGTTGTTCATCACTATATTTCCTAGGTCTGCCTCTTTTTTTTATGGGCTTAACTTCAACCCCTAATTCATTAAGTACTTCTAAATATTTAGGTGATGTCCTTTTATAAAGACTGTAAGGACACCTTATTCTTTTTAAATTAGGATACTGATCCAGTAAGTCCATTATTTTTCTAGAGGTGAGGAGTTGTTTAACATATATATCCTCAGCTGACATCCAATCACGTTAATAAATTTTAATGATATTAAGTAAATTAACTTTTTGATAAATATTAACCAGAAATAGGAGATTAGAATTTACATAAAATCTTATTAATGTATCTGGATTTTTAATCCACCTATATTTTCTATTTCTTGATCATCTCTAAGAATTTCCGGGCTTTAGGACTTTGAGATTTTCCAACCATCTGAATATTCTTTTTTTCAGCTTCAATTTTTTCTTGAGAAACTGAAAATAATTTAGAACATTTTTCTAATGAAATTTTGGATTCTAAATTAACCACTGCAGCTCCAAAAGCAGTAGGATTGATTTTCATATGCAAACCCTTCAATTTTTGCTCCAATTTAAATTTTTTAGCTAAAACATGTTGCATATGGGGGATGTATTCAATTTTTTCCTTTTTAAAGGTTTTTAAAACATCAACCACTTCTTTATCAAAATCTTCAAATATTTTTATCTGTTTTCTATCAAGATTGAGACGTAAATAAGGGAAGGGGCCTGAATATTTACTTCTACGATCGTAAGAATTAGTTAAATAATATTTTATAATATCCCATACAATTAGGGTAAGGCCCATTCTAGGAAAAATTTTTTTTTCAAACTTTTCACGGGATTTAAGATCTTC
>PWMT01000069.1 GCA_003558085.1 Methanobacteriaceae archaeon | reverse complement strand
ATTAGGTAATCTTCCATTTGCCTGGTGGAAGGATACAATTCGAGAATAAAGAAAAATCTGAGATTCATAACCAATCAGGCCTTGACTGGAACTGATAGACTGTGGAGCCCTCCCATTACTTTCTATATAATTTCTGATATCTTGTGCAAGTTGTAAATATTCTGATTTTTGAATATTTCCCCTGTTAATTTGGTCTAGACTGTGGGTGGGAGCAGCAACCTTATAATGGGTTATTCGACCCGTATTTAATTGGTCCAAGTTTATGGTGGTTGTGCTTAGCATGTGTAGGAAGTCAGACATTTGTACTTGTTGGTTGTTGATGGTTACAAAGTTGGGTAGTCTTCTATTGTTTTCGATGAAATTTCTAACTCTGTTTGAGGCATCTTGCATTTGGGCTAGGCTATAGGAATTGCCAGTGGAGGTTAATGTATTTTCTGTTTCAGCACCAGCAGCATATTTTAGTAGTGGTTCATCTTCAGCATTGAGTTCTATTTCATTTTCTCCGATATCTGCAGTTTGTAGTTCTTGACAGGTGTTTTCGGTTTCTTCTGCGTAGATTCCGTTTACACTTAGCATGGTTATTAGGCCAATTATTAATATTAGACTCAAAAATAATTTTCGCGTAATTTTATCACCTCCCTGCCCTAATTTAAAAAAAGGACACTATTAAATAATATATACTTAAATTTTAATTTATATAAATACTTTGAGTATTACTCTTAAAAATTTCCACTAAAAAAACTTTAATTTGCATTAGACTGGCTACTTAAACTATTTATAAACAATATTAAAGTTTTAAATATTTTTTTTTAAAGTGGAAAAATTTCATTATAGTCTTCAATTATTTAAATCTTGTTTATTTAGAGAAAACAATATCATTTTTTGTGTTTCATAATCCTAAAAGACATTGTGGTTTTTCCTTAGCATATTTTAACCTTTTAGGAGGTGATTTTAGTGCTTGCTGATATCCCTCTAAGGTAGTTTGAATATCATAACTTAGTAATTTATCTACCTGGTCCTTAACTTCATCCAGATAATACTTGGCCAGCTCCAGGGATCTTTCCGGAGTCATTTTCTCAGCAACAAATCCTTCCTTAATTACACCATCTAAACAATCTAAATGAAAGATTAAATCCTCATAAAATTCCTTAAATTCTGGATAGGGAAATATCAATAATTTTTCACCTACCATAAACACGCCCAGGTTATAAAAAACTGTTTCATCTTCACCTAATTCAACTATACTGAGTTTCATTATCATCTCCTCCCAGAACTTATTATACAATCAGAATATTATTCTCTCTTAAGTAAGAGGGCAAATGAAAAGTAATTTAATAAAAATTAAACGATAATTATTATAATTTAGGATTATAATTTAGGAACATAAATCCCTTAATAAATAGAGCACTACTTATAGAGGAGATGTTTAATAAAGGAAATAGAATTTCAGGGATTTGAGGGTTAAAAGTCCTCAGAAATGTTTCGATAAATAAGTTAAATTTAATATATAGAATGAAAAGGAGAGAGAGAGTCTGCTATAAAATTTCTTAAATTAATTAGCAATTTAAATTTTAACCTGTATTTCGTTTTTCCTGAGAAATCCAGGAACTGCAGGATGATTATATTGGGCCACTATAAAAGGAGATTTAGGGTCAAAATCTTTCTCCAATATCCAAGCTTTAAGCTCATTAATTTTGCGCGAAGCCAAAGTAGAATTAACTCTTCCTGAAAATTTTAATACGGCCATCCTAACCTTTTTTACTTCTTTGAAGTTTATTCTATCATCATTCGGTTGGGGAAGAGTTTTTAAATCGTATTTAGAAGGCATGATAAAGGATATACGATGAATATTACTTAGAATTTCTTCTTCTTTAGCTTCCGAGGACCTAGAATTATTCTTAGATGAAGATAAATCCTCTTGAGAGACAGGAATGGTCATGGCTAGTTTCTCTTTTCCCTGATTATCTCCAAAAATATAACCAGCCAGTATACCAAATCCCTGTCCTAGGGCTTTATCAAAATCAGCTTTTATATCTACGTGAGCTAAAATATAACCCGGATAAAACCTAATTTCAAATTTTCCTTCTTTATATTCTACATTATACTGGGGACTTTCAGTAGGCATAATATAACCTCTATTAATTAATATAACCTTTATTAATAATTGATATGGGTGTTAAAGATTATATAATCTATTTATTTGTTTTTAATATTAATTAATGCTCTTAAATTAAGATTAATAAAAAATTCCTGTACCAAAAAATATAATATTAACTATAATAATAGATATTAATACCTAAGGGGGGTTTAAATGGATAATGAATTGAGAAGAGAATTAATTGACAAATCACCCATAAGTTTCAAGAGTTTAAGAAAGCTCAATATTGGGGCAGGAATGCTACACTTATTCCAAGGAATATTATTAGTAATCTTGGGATTATGGTTGGAGTGGAGTAGGGATCTATACACCTTTTATCTTGATTTTGAAATTGTTACACTAACCCCACCTACTTTTCAAGTAATACCAGATCCACAAGTAGTTTTCACTGTGGAGAATTTAGGAGTTATTTTAGCCTCCTTCCTATTAATATCTGCTATAGCTCATTTCGTGATTGCCTTTCTTAGAAACAAAAAATACAATGAAAATCTTAAAAAAGGAATGAATCCCTATCGCTGGTATGAATACGCATTCTCTAGCTCTATAATGATAGTGCTTATAGCCCAATTTTTAGGGATCTGGGATGTATGGTCACTGGTGATGATATTTGTTCTAAATGCTATGATGATCATGTTTGGTTATCTCATGGAGAAGATTAACCAGTATCCTAAAAAGACAGACTGGTCACCATACCTTTTAGGATGTATTTCTGGATTCACACCCTGGGTGGTGATGGCTGCTTACTTTATAGCTGCTCTGGGTTCTGCGGAGACACAGCCACCTACTTTCGTCTATTTAACACTGCTTATTTACTTTATCATGTTCAATACTTTTTCAATAAACATGATAATGCAGTACAAAGGAATTGGTAAGTGGAAAGATTATCTCTATGGTGAAAGAGTATATATTTTGCTGAGCTTAATTGCTAAAACAGCCTTGGCCTGGCTGGTATTTATTGGCATATTTGCTCCCTTTTAAAAAATAAATTTTTTTATTTTTTTATTCCAGTTTTAAATGGCAGTAAAGCCAGGGATAGACTTAATTTTTCATATTCAGTTAATATTTAATAATAAAAAGCTATTTTTTACAATTCATATCCTTAAATAAGGTTTTCTTAAAATCTTTATTAAATTTTAAAATTCAATAAATCATTATAGAGCATATACCAAAAATTTAATGTGCATTTAAATTGAACATTAATTATATGAAAATGGAAGAACTGCTGCAAAAATGTCCAGTATGCGGATGCCCGGATAAAAAAGTTTTAAGGAAAATTCAAGATGAACATCGGGCTCATGCAACTACAAAAGGAATAATATGTGAAGAATGTGGATATGAATTTAAACCAAAGAAAAAAGAGGATTAAGTTCAATTATAATGGCCATTAATATGTAATTTGAAATGAAAAATGTTCTAATTACTTACCTCTTTAAAATTTATTGGGGTTGAAAATGAATAAAATACTTTGGTGGTTAATCGCTGGATCTGGAGGAGGTCCTAATCGGGCTCGAATAATTATGGAATTATATGAAAGTCCTAATAATGCTAATCAATTAGCTGAAAAGCTTAATTTAAATTATAAAACTATAAGACACCACCTTAAAATTTTAGAAGAAAATAAAATAGTAACTACTGAAGGTAAAAAGTATGGGGAAATTTATTTTCTCTCAGATATTATGATAAAAAATTATGAAGCCTTTAATCAAATTTGGAGTGAATTGAAGAAAAAAGAGAGGGAATGATATGTTAATTGGCAATGAAGAATATTATCTATTGAATGCCGTGGCATTGGCTATAGGAATATTAAATATGTCCCTGGTACTAGCTTTAATTACGTTGTACACTAAAACTTATAAAGAAATAAAATCTAAGTTTTCCCTGGGTTTAATGGTTTTTGCTTTTTTACTTTTTCTTCAAAATTTCGTAGCATCCATTTTTTTAGGTATTCAGTTATTTTATCCCTTAAATATGATGGTTCAACAGATTTATCTCCCGATTATCCCTTTGAGTTTTATAAATATAGTGCAACTGGTAGCTTTATCTATATTATTTAAAATTACCCGTAATTGATGCTTAATTTTAAGTTTATAATTTAATTAATATCAGGGTTAATTTGGGTCTAAATGGGGTGTAATTTGTGAAAAATTATTTTTAAGAGTTTTTAGATATATGGATGTAGAATTATTTAACCCCAATAAAATAATTCAAGGCCTTATACATCGAAAAAAGATTAGATATAGTAATATTATTAAAAGAATGAATCCTTAAAACATTTTACAACACCTCCATGTTGTACACCTCCATGTATAACCAATCTTAAGGATCATTCATGATATCTAATAGTATGGCTGAATTCTAGACTAGAATATTAATTTAGAGTATAAGCTATGATTCGATGTATATTAAAAGCATTTCCTTATTTTTTTTGATTAGATTTAACCATATCTAACCATTATTAATAGAAATAATTAATTTTTAACTTATTTGATTATATACAGATATTTATAGCCCCTTAGATAGGTTTAATCTTAAAACTTTGTTTTAGAATTATATACTAAGCTGGAACATGAATTAATCTTAAAAAAAATTGTTTTAGTTATGACTATAAAAATTAGTTCTTATTTTAATAAAACTAAGTAAAAGTTAATGAAAGTTTTAGTTTAGCAGGGTGTTTTAACTATAAATATTATAGCTATGATAATAAATATCATCTTTACAGAATTTGTAAGTATAAAATTTTTAGGGTGTTGCTATGGCCTTTCATGTAATGATCATTCCTTCTATGGATTGTCCATCTAATTGCAGTTACTGCTGGGGAGTGGATAAAAAATCAGATTTAATGAAACTGGAAATCATTGAAGAGATGGTGCAATGGTTGAAAGACTTCAGGGATGAACCAGTAACCTTCACTTTTCACGGAGGGGAACCATTATTAGCAGGATATGAATATTACCAGAAAACTCTACCTTTGTTAGCTCAGGAATTAAGCCATTTAAACCCTGCATTTGCTATTCAGACTAATTTGTGGCTTATGAACAGTGATTTAGCCCAGCTTTTCGCAGATTATGATATTCCCATTGGTTCCAGTTTGGATGGCCCCCCTTCTATCAATGATCATCAAAGAGGGGACGGATATTTTGAAAAAACTATGCAGGGCTATGAAATAGCCCGGGAAAAAGGTGTTCAAGTAAGTTTTATTAGCACCTTCACTTCTTATTCGATTAAATTAAAGGAAGAAATTTTCCAATTCTTTTTGGATAATAATTTAAATCTAAAATTACATCCAGCACTACCCTCTTTACGTAGCGAAGATCCTGATAAATGGTCTATATCTCCTGAAGAATATGGGGATTTATTGGTATATCTTTTGGATCAGTATTTAGCCCATATGGGTGAAATTGAAATAAAAAACATTGATCATCTCTGCAAGGGAGTGTTTGTCAGGAGGGGAGTGGTATGCACTTATGCTGATTGTGTGGGTGATACCTTTGCGGTTGGACCTGATGGAGGCATATATCCCTGCTATCGCTTTGTAGGAATGGAAGAATATTTAATGGGTAATGTAAAAGATCATCCCAGTATGGAAGAACTTTCTCGATCGCCGGCCTGGAAAAAACTACATAAATGGATGGAACTGGTTGATAAAGAATGTGCAGATTGTAAATACATTAAATTTTGCCGAGGAGGATGTCCCTATAACGCTTTAACCATAGATAAAAAGACCAGTAAAATGGAAATTGATGGGGTGGATCATCAGTGTGCGGCCTATAAGATGATATTCAAGGAAATAACTGATCGGGCTAATAAAGACTTTTTAAGTTCATCTATTCCGCTTATGGGCGGATCAAAATATAAATCAAAAAAAGCCAGTATCATGGACATCATGCTTAAATCATTATAAATTAAACTTTATTTTATCCCTTCTTAGCAAGATTAAAGCAATTATTTTAAACATATATTAATTAATAGATAATATATTTGAGGAATTACATGCTTCCTTATGAGCCTTTAATTAAAACTGTTCACTCTAAAATTAAGTGCTACACCCGAAAGACTAAGAAAAAAATAAAATCTGGTGATATTCACACTTATAGTTCCAAACAGTATATTATCATTCTTAAGCAGGATCAACCCTTTGATTGTGATCAGGATGTATCTATATTAAAGGCGGAAGATTTTTTTAAAATGAACAATCTAATTAATCAGCGTCGGCATGATTTTGCAGAACAGTTAGAAAAGATAATTTCACTGGAACAGGAAAATAAAACTATTAAGGAAAAATTAAAATATTATGATAATTTAGAAGTGGATATTAAAATTAGAAAATTAAAAAGATTAGAAGAGGAGATAGAAAAACTAGAAAAAAAAGTCAAAACCCAAGAGAAAGATTTATCAGATCTTAAAAGCCGCTTAGAATCTAAGGAAGAGTTGATTCATAGATTAAAAGGTGGCGGAGTATTGGGGAAAATTTCTAGTATATTTACTAATAAAGATGATCAAAATCCTTAACTTATCAATGCTAATAAAATGATAAAAATCCTCAACATATAAATAAGGGATGCTAATAGTTTAAGATTTAATAATATGGATATGATAATTCTAAGCTTTTCATGGAAAGTATAATAGTAAGCAATATGGTTTTATAGCCAGATTAAAATAGTTTCCCAGGATATTCATGCCAATTAATAATTATTATAGACGAATAAGAAATATTTTAATATTGATCTTAGTTTTGAATTTAGCAGTATCTTTGATTAAATTAGGGTTTGGTTGGTACACAGATTCTTTGAGTATAGTTTCTGATGGTTTTCACTCTCTTTTTGATGGGTTTTCAAATT
>PWMT01000129.1 GCA_003558085.1 Methanobacteriaceae archaeon | reverse complement strand
TGAACCGTGGCTTTAGGAGTATAAGAAATCATGCAGAATGCTTTTTCTTTCAAATTAAATTCAGTTCCTATTAAAGATAAATAAACTCCTAAACTACGTGCTAATAATCCTAAACCTATAACTAGAAGACCTATCCAAGCATATTCTATGGAGAGTTGAATATTTACTTGAGCTCCTACTAGTACAAATAATATAATCTCTGCCAATAGCCATATTTTGGAGAATTTTAAAGATAAATTAAAACCTAGATTAGGATTGCGATCTACCAGTACGAAACCAATAACCATCACTCCCAAAAGTCCGGCTATAGGCACTCTTCCCTGCAGTAAATCACCCAGGCCTTTAAACAAAATAGCGAATGCCAATATTAACAACACTTTCTCCGAATCATTTATCTTCCACATCTGAAATATTTTTAAAAGAAATAAAGCAATTAAAAATCCTATCAATGATGCCATTATTAAAGAAAGAGGTATTCCAGCAATTTGCCAATAAATATTGAAATTAGTTTTAGTATAAAAACCCAGAAAAACTGAAAATAAAGTTATGGCTATTACATCATCTACAGCACAACCAGCCATAATCAAGGAGGGAATTCCCTTTATTATTCCTTTTCGCTGTTTTATAAAGGAAAGCATTTGTGAAATTATAATCGCTGGAGAGGCAGCAGCCAGAATAAAACCCAACATGCCTGCTTCTACAAAAGATAGTCCCAAAATTGGCTGAGCTACAACAATTATTGCGAAACCTTCCAAAATAGAAGGTAAAAAACTCATTTTTAATGCAGGAACACCTACTTTCCGAATAGACTCTTTACGCAATCCTAAACCAGCTCTCAACAGTATTACAATTAAAGCTAAAGTTCTCAATTCTGTAGCTAGATCTAATAAAATCCTATCGATTAAATTAAGACCATAGGGGCCAATAATCATCCCCAAAAATATTAATCCTAACAGACCAGGTATCCCTGCTTTTATAAAAAATCTACTGAAGATAAGGCCTAAACTGATGATTATAGCTAAATTAATTAATATTGTATCCATTTTTCTCCTACCTTAAATGGTTAACACAAATCTAGAATAATTTTTAGCTAAGAAAGTTATTAATTGAATAAAATTGATTAATCATCTCTAATAGAGAGAAATGCTTAGCTAAAAAAAACATATGAACGGTAAAAACACTCCAAAATTAGTGTATAATTTGGATGTATAAAAATATTTGTAACTAATATAAATAGCACAGAAATTTTTTGCAATGATCCGGATTTATTGAGAGCTTAGTTTTTAATTCTAATACTATGCTTAGATGAATCATTAACTATAATTAACCTTTAATCTGATTGTGTCTTTTTAATTGCAGTTTTCAGATCTGATATACTCCCACGACTAAAGTCGTAGGGGTTCTATGGTTTAATTGCTTCCTAATTAAGAGCCACTTTAGGAGTACCAGTACTCCCTTCTGATAACATCTCTGTCTGTATCAGTCGATATACCCTATTAATGTCTAATGCAATGTTGAAAGCAGCATTAGAATCAGCGTTATCAACGAGCCCAAATTTGGACACTTAAAATCTTTTATATTTCTTTTTCCTATCAGTCCACACTTACTACAGCTTTTAGATGTATTTCGGGGATCAACATAGAAAACCGGCACTCCAAGCAGCTTAGCCTTATACTCTATCCTCGTTTTAAGCTGATAGAAAAGACCAACTGTTCAAAGAATACCTGAAACTCCTACTTGATTTAGCAGCCTTACAAATACCTTTTAAATCCTCTAATCTCAATCCGGACTTAATTTTATGTGCAAACTCAACAATACCTTTACTTATCTTATGATTCAAATCTTTAATTACTCTAATTTCCCGGTTCTTTATTTGTTTAAGTTTCTTGAACTTACCTTGTTTTTGCAATGTTTTACGGATGTTACTATACTTCTTATGGATATGTTGAGCTTTCTTTCCCAGCTTAAACACTTTTCCAGTTTCTATGTTTACTGCTACTGCTACATGCCCTGTAGCGTTCAAATCCAAACCAAGGTATGATTCTGGTTTATATTCATCTGTTTCAAAGAGTGTTACACTAATAAAAGCATATTCCTGGTTTATTTCGATTTGGTTAATTTTCTCAAAAATTGTTCGGGAAATAATATTTTAACTCCAGTTTTAAGCTTGATATTTTGATTGTTCTATTCTCTTTATCTGCTTTGATTCCCTGATTAGGTATTATTAAATTAACAGTTTTAATGTTCCTATTACGACCATATTTTCGCAGTATTTGGTTAGAAATAACTGATTATAACCCATAATGCTTAACATACTTACTGGTTAAGACTTTGAAATTTCTCTTATTCAAAACAGCGTATTCCACTACTTTTTTTAGCTTTTTTAAGCTCTTCTGAATAATCCTGTTCATGTTTTATTTTGTAGGTTAAAAATCATCTTCCTTTCTGTTCCTCAATATATTTTTTTAATCGTGTCTTCAGATATGTGTCCCACTGATTCAATATAGTAGCTACGTGTCCATAGTGTTGGTAGGCGTGTTGTTAGTTCCCTAAATTCTTTTCTGAGTTTTCTTGATGTATATCCTTTGAGTTGTTGTATTATCCACTGTGGGCATGCCGTTGGATCCGATTTGACAAATAAATGAACATGGTCTTCCATTATTTCCATACTTTCAATTGTTACATGAATTTCCTTTGCTTTCTCTTGCAACAATATGTTCAATCGTTGTCTGATTTGATTTTTAAGTACTCTACGTCTATACTTAGAACACCAAATTATATGATAACCTAAATTATAGACTGCGATTGAACTACATTTCCATCTTTCTTTCGACACCAATATTATATATCTGCCAGATAACTATTTATATTTATCTATTTTAAGAGGGATTGATTCATCCCCCTGACTAAAGCCATGGGCTTTCTCAACCCATGATCGTAAATTAAAGAAGCTTAAGCTAAAAGAAACTATTTTTTGGCCCCTAAAATAAATAAAGGAAGGATATATTTATCCCCCACCATCACATAATTCTGCAGACATATCCACATCTTGCAGATCTTTACGTAATTTCTTGGCTTTATCTATAGCATCTTCAGCTTCGTCTTTAGTTTTACGGGTTCTTTGGGATTCAGATTTATCAAATACTTCCACATATTCAGTATTATACCATAAATCAGAATCGTTCATTTTAACCCAGCCCTGTTTATCAGCTACTTTCACCGCTGATACTTCTCCGGAAGTTCCAGTTCTACTGTAGCGAACTTGGGAGCCAACAGTTACTGGTTTACCTCTTAAATCTTTAACTTCCATTTAAACCACCTTAATCATCTATATCAATAGATATCGTATTAGAATCTTCTTCTACAGGCTCTATGGCTTCAACTTCATCCAATCCGAGATTTATTATAACATAATCACCTATTACTCCCAGTTCATCAATAGAAACTAAGTAATTTTGAGATTTAAAAGATATGTCACCCTTAGAAATATTTAAAGCATCAATAGAACCTTTAATGGGATCAATATCCATATCCGTAATTTTTCCAATCTCAAATCCGTTTTTATCAAGCACTTTCATGCCTAAAAATTCACTTGCTTTCATTTCAACACCAGTTTTCATTAAAGAACCTATAATATAGTTATGTATAAAATCACTTATATTTTTTATCTTAGAAAAAAATAATTAAACTAAGAATAAAATTCAATTCTTTAAATAATAATTTATTTCAATCGACCCCATAAATTAAAGATATTATAGTTCTCTTTTCCAGTATATTTATTACTTACAAAATATTATCCAGAGATAGATATAACTTATGGTAAATATAAGATATTGATAATATGAATTCCTCAATTAAAATAATGTCTGTATTGGGCATACCTATAAAACTAGACATAACATTTTTACTATTAATCCTGTTTATTTATCTGTTAGCATATTTTAATATTATACCACTTCAACTAGCAATTTTAATAACTCTGCTTTTTGTTACAGTGTTAATTCATGAGCTATCACATTCTTATGTGGCTCAAAATTATGGAGTTGAAATAAAAAGAATAGTGCTGCTACCTATTGGGGGCGTAGCCCAGATGAGTGAGATGCCTAAAGAGCCACGTCAGGAACTCTTTATATCACTAGCTGGTCCTTTAACTAATTTCGCTATTGCGGCTTTATTCTATTTAATTCTGCTTTTTACCGTGGCTTTTCTACCATTGTTTGCCACCACTTTTATTAGAGATTTTATATTAGTGAATGTGGTTCTTGCTGTTTTCAATTTAATACCAGCATTTCCCATGGATGGTGGTAGAATTTTAAGAGCTATTTTAGCCAATAGAATGGATTTTGTTCGTGCCACAGAATTATCCGCCAGTATAGGGAAAGGCTTGGCATTTTTTATGGCCATAGCTGGGATCTTTTTTAATATCTTTTTAATATTAATTGCCATTTTTATTTACATCGGAGCTGATCAAGAATATAAATCCACCATGATCTCCTCCCTTCTAGAAGGGATACTGGTAAAAAATATTATGAGTAAGGAAGTTAAAACCTTTGATCCTAACCTTACCATAGAAGAAGCCTTAAATGAGATTTTCAAGTATAAACACATGGGTTATCCGGTAATGGAAAATGATAAACTGGTAGGCATAGTCACCTTTGAGGATTTATCAGCAAATAAGGATAATAAAGATGCTGAAATTCGTGAAGTTATGACTAAAGAAGTTTTAACTATATCTTCTAACGAAGAAGTCATATCTGCACTGGAAAAACTAAATAAATATGATCTGGGACGCCTACCCGTAGTGGATGACCATAAAATAGTGGGAATTATATCTAAAACCGATATTCTAAGGGTTTTGAACTTAATGAGGAAGAAAGCTTAAGTTAATATAAATTAGAGTTCATATAAAGCATGAGTGATCTATTCTGGAGAATTTTTTCATGGAAGATGCTTGTAGATTAATAATTAATGATATTTTAGAGAAAAAAATTGTATCCCGCTCAGATTTGGAGAAAGCTAAGCATAAAGTTTGCCGAGATTTTAAACTGAAAAAATTTATGAGTAATTCTTTAATTTTAGAATATGCTTCAGAGGAAGAAAGAGCTAAAATTATTCCTATTTTAAAGAAAAAACCGGCCCGGACCATTTCTGGAGTTGCTATTGTGGCTGTAATGTGCCAACCCCAAGATTGTCCACATGGACGTTGTTTATATTGTCCGGAAAGTGAAAAAGCACCTCCCAGTTATACCGGTGAAGAACCAGCAGCCCTTAGAGCTAGAATTTATAAATTTGATCCTTATGATCAAGTATACAATCGTTTAAAACAATTGCACAGTATCGGCCACCCCCTAGATAAAGTAGAACTTATAATCATGGGAGGTACTTTCCCTGCTCATTTTCAATGCTATCAGGAATGGTTTGTGGCTAAATGCCTCCAGGCCATGGTTGACTTTGGTCAGAAAATAGATCCAACTCATTACCATAATCAAAACAAGACCCTTATATCCACAAAAATACCATCTTTTGGTCCCCATGATTATGTACTACTAGAGGATGCTCAAAAGTATAATGAAAGCTCCCCTATACGCTGTGTGGGAATCACCTTTGAAACCCGCCCTGATTATTGCCGGGTAGAGGATGTTAATCGTATGCTATCTATGGGTGTAACAAGGGTTGAGTTAGGGGTGCAAACATTATATAATTTTATTTACCAAAGAATTAAAAGAGGCCATGATATTAGGGATGTTATAGGGTCTAATAGAATTCTAAGAGACTCAGGAATTAAAGTAGCTATGCATTTAATGCCTGGATTATTTTCTGATTTTGATCGAGACTTACGTATTTTTAAAAGATTATTTAGCGATGCTAACTTTAAACCTGATATGTTAAAGATATATCCTTGTCTGGTTACCGAGGGTAGTATATTACATGATATGTGGAAAAAGGGAGATTATAAACCTTACACTAGTGAAGAAGCTGTAGAATTAATAGTGGAAATAAAAAAGCTACTCCCTAAATGGGTGCGGACCATGCGAATTCAAAGAGATATTCCTGCTAATCTAATCAAAGCAGGGGTGAAAAAATCCAATCTGGGAGAGTTGGTTTATGCTAGATTGGCTGAGGAAGGGATTCAATGTCAATGTATAAGATGTCGGGAAGTTGGTCATAAGGCTTCTAAGGGCATAAATGCTCAGGAGGAATATATTCAATTTAAAAAAGAAACTTACAGTGCAGTGGATGGCCAGGAAATATTTTTATATTGCGAAGATTCCCAAAGTGATGTTTTAGCTGGTTTCCTGCGTCTTAGAATACCTTCCGAGTTAGCACATCGCAGAGAAGTGACTGATAAAACTGCTCTAGTTAGAGAATTGCATATTTATGGCCCTTTAATACCTCTAGGGGAAAGGAAGAAGGATATAGGCCAACATCGAGGTTATGGTGAAGAACTTTTAAAACGTGCCGAAGAAATTGCCCATGCTGAGTATGATAAAGATAAGATTTTAGTTACTAGTGGGGTGGGAGTGCGTAATTATTATCGTAAATTTGGTTATTTTCCAGAAGGACCCTATATGGCTAAAAATTTAAGCTAAACAAAAAACATATACTTAATTCCAGGATAGGTGATTAAGTGTCTAAAAACCTAAAAAATGTAGATGAATTGGCTAAAATGATTGATCATACCAATGTTAAGGCTGATGCAACTGAAAAGCAAATAGAAAAATTATGCCAAGAAGCCATAGAATATGGTTTTGATTGTGCGGTGGTGACTTCCAGTAACGTACCTCTGGCTTATAAAATATTAAAAAATAGTTCAGTAAAGGTTTGTTCAGTTATTGGTTTTCCAGCAGGAGTTAACACTGCCCACACCAAAGCATTTGAAACTAAAGAAGTTATAAAAAATGGTGCCGAGGAATTGGATATGGTGATGAATATAGGGGCCCTTAAATCAAAAAGAGAAGATAAATTATTAGAAGACATTAATAAAACAAATTAACAGATGAAAAATTGGATTC
>PWMT01000040.1 GCA_003558085.1 Methanobacteriaceae archaeon | reverse complement strand
GTTAATATCTGATCTTAACTAAAGAGCCTAATTATAATTAATAACCAAGATAATTAGAATTTTCCTAATAAGATAATTAGAATTTTCCTAATAAGATAATTAGAATTTTCCTAATAAGATAATTAGAATTTTCCTAATATTAATTAAATGAATCATTAGTGACTATAAGTTGCAGTCTCTTCCCAAACATTAATTAAATGAATTATTAGTGATTATAATTTACAGCATCTTCCAAAAAAAAAGGATTTTGATATAATGAGCCAAAATTTTAAAGTCTTTAGGAAGAAAAAACATCTTGAAATGGTATTACAAAATATAGATATGCATAGTCATCCTAAAGTAGAATTAGAACAGTATTCCACTCCCTCATTTATTGCAGCGGATATATTATGGACTGCTGCTAGTCTAGGAGATATAAAAAACAAGATAGTGGCAGATTTAGGTTGCGGCACCGGAATTTTCTCTATCGGCTCTGCTCTTCTAGGAGCAGAACAGGTATCAGGTATAGATAAGGATCAGGAAGCCTTGCTTCAAGCTCAAAAAAATTCTAAAATACTGGGTTTAACTAATATTGATTTTTATAAGTTGGATGTGGTGGAACTTCCTAGAAATCTAAAGGATAAGTTTGACACGGTTATACAGAACCCTCCTTTCGGATCACAGTCCCGCTCTAAGAAGGGTGCTGATAGGATTTTTATGGAAAAATCATTACAATTAGCTCCAGTAGTATACTCCTTTCATATGGCGGAAACTGAAAATTTTCTAGAAAATTATTGGCACCAACTTGGATCTAAAATCACCCATAAATTTTATTATCATTTTCCCTTACCTAAGATATATCATTTTCATCAAAAAGAAGTTAAAGAGATAGAAGTTATTGTGCAAAGGGTTAAAAGAAACAGGCACTAATTTTTAGTTGTTTAAATATTTACAAAAACTCAATTCAGATATAATCTGATCTCAATCATCATAGCAAGTGTTTTAAACTGGAACTTCAAACAGAAAGTTTAAATACCTTATGGTACTACATTAACTAATCACATTCTAGTATGAATATGGTATGCAGCAGGAGCTGCCCAGTATTATATGAAACATATGATACGGTATTGGTAAGTTTGCCTAGTTGGTATGATAGCAATATTTATAACCTATTAAAACAAATAGTGGAAGATGAATAATAGGTATTTATCGCTTTTCATCCCGGATTCATTAACCGCTGAAACCAAAGATCTTAAACTCAAAACCTATAAAGTGGGTTTAATTGGCAGATCAGCGGCTATATTCAGGGTGAAACAGATTGTAGTTTATCATGATAATGCCCCTAAAGATGAGGCAAACTTTATTAAAGATATTCTCACTTATATGGATACGCCCCAGTACCTTCGCAAGAGGGTCTTTCCAATAAGAAAGGAGTTACAACATGTGGGTATACTCCCGCCACTTAGAACTCCCCACCATCCCACAATTAAACCAATTGAAGGCGATTTTAGACAGGGATTGACTTTAAAGCGAACGAAGAAAGGAACTTTTGTTGATATAGGCGCTGATAAACCTGCTTTTTGCAAGGAACAACTCACCGTAAATAAAATATTTAGCTTTAAAATTACTAAGCTAGGTAAAGAGATAATAGTTGATCCTGATGAACCAGATGACACTTATTGGGGATATGAAACATTATCTACTTATAAAAATCTTCACCAAAGTTTAAAGTTAATAAAACCGGAAGTTGTAATAGCAACATCCCGTTATGCAACTCCTATTACTTCTATTTTAGATGAAGTAAAATCTAAGGTAACAAAAGCTAAACATTGGGCTATTTTGTTTGGCGGTCCTTATTCCGGCTTACCACATAATTTGTCCAGCCTGAATTTGGCGGATTTTGAGGTGAACACGGTTCCGAATCAGGGTACCCAAACTATAAGGACCGAAGAAGCGGTTTTATCTACTTTATCCATATTTAATTTGATCTTAAATTTAGAATAATCAGGTAAATGGAATATTTTTTAGATGTAGGAGGTTATATTAATGGCTAGACATCATCAACCAAGAAAAGGATCAATTGCACATAGTCCTAGAAAGAGATCAGCCAAAGAAACACCAAGGATCAAGTCTTGGCCCCTGCTAGATGAACAGGGATTGCTTGGATTTGCTGGATACAAGGTAGGCATGACTCATGTCATGATGGTAGACAATTATAAACATTCACCCACCGAGGGAATGGAAGTCTCCACCCCAGTTACTATCCTGGAAGTGCCCCCATTATTTGTAATGGGCATCAGGGCCTATAAAAAAACCAGTCGTGGCTTAGAAGCCTTAACCGATGTTCTTGCTGATAATTTGAAGGAAGAACTATCCCGGAAGCTAAAACTTCCCCAGGAACATAATCAAGAAACTGCTTTGGCCAAAATCCAGGAAAACACGGATGATGTGGCAGAAATAAGAGCTCTAATTAATACCAATCCCGGTGTTACTTCTCTACCCAAGAAAAAACCAGAGATATTTGAATGTGCTATGGGAGGTAAAACTCCACAGGAACAACTGGATTTCGCCCTGGAAATATTGGGAAAGGAGATAGCTGTCCGCGATGTTTTCTCTGATGGAGAACATATAGATTCCATTGCAGTGTCCAAGGGTAAAGGTTTTCAAGGCCCGGTTAAAAGATGGGGTGTGCGTATCCAATATGGTAAGGCTGCTAGAAGCAGTAAAGGTAGACACGTTGGTTCCATAGGACCCTGGACACCTTCTAGAACCATGTGGACAGTTGCCCAAGCTGGTCAAATGGGATATCATAAAAGAACAGAATATAATAAGAAGATCTTAAAGATAGGAGATTCATCTCAAGTGGATGAGGTTAACCCCGCAGGAGGCTTTGTCAAATACGGTCTGGTAAAAAATGATTATTTAATCATTAAAGGTTCCTTACCAGGCCCATCTAAAAGACTAGTATTATTACGAAAAGCCATCCGGGGTCAATCAAAACATGACGATGCACCTCAAATAAATTATATCAGCACGGCTTCTAAACAAGGTGTTTGATTATTTTAATTAAAAGTGGTTTAAATGAAAAAGATTAAGGTTTATTCACTGGAAGGCGAAATTAAAGAAGAAATGGAGTTGCCTGAAATATTCTTGGAGGAATTTAGGCCAGACCTCATCAAAAGAGCAGTAATATCTTCACAAACCGCCCGAATACAACCCTGGGGTTCTAATCCTATGGCTGGTAAGCGTACCACCGCAGAATCCTTCGGTGCTGGTAGAGGGGTGGCCATGGTGCCACGGGTAAAGGGTAGCAGACATCCAGCAGCATCTAAAGCTGCCTTCGCTCCCCAAACTATAGGTGGCCGGAAAGCTCATCCTCCTAGATCACAGAAGATCCATCATGAAAAAATAAACAAAAAAGAAAGAAGATTTGCCATTCGCTCAGCAATAGCTGCCACTAGCAATTCAGAGTTAGTAGAAAATAGAGGACATCAAATGGAGAAGGTACCTCAAATACCATTGGTAGTGGATGATGAACTATGCAAGATTAAAAAGACTAAAGATACCCGGGAAATCTTTAAAAAATTAGGGGTACTAGATGACATAGTTCGAGCTAAAGAAGGTAAAAAGATTAGAGCGGGTAAAGGTAAAATGAGAGGTCGAAAAATTAAATCACCTAAAGGACCTCTAATAGTGGTGGGAGAAGATAAAGGCATAAGTTTAGGTGCTAGAAACCATCCAGGTGTAGATGTAGTTTCTGTTGAAAACTTAAATACGGAATTACTGGCTCCAGGAACTCATCCCGGAAGATTAACCATTTTCACTAAATCTGCTATGGAAAAACTAGGTGAACTCTTTCAATAGTAGATAATCAACATATAAAAAAATAGGTGGAATATTATGGATCCTTATGCAGTCATACAACAACCCCATATAAGCGAAAAAAGCATGAATTTAATTGATCTAAATAATGAATTAACTTTCGTGGTCCTAAGAACCAGTAACAAATCTACTATTAAGAGGGCTTTTGAAGAACTCTTTGCAGTTAAAGTGGAAAGAGTTAATACTCTAATAAACTCTGATGGGGAAAAATTAGCCTATATTAAATTGGCGAAAGAACACAGCGCCGAAGATATAGCAGTAAAAATGGGAGTATTCTAGATCAAAAAAAGGGCAGTATTCTCAGTCAATCAAGATAATAATAAAATATTCTGAATTTCACTTGGAGGAATAATAAAATGGGAAAACGTTTGATTTCACAAAGGAGAGGGAGAGGAACTCCCACCTATAAAAGTGCTTCTCATCGTTTCAAAGGAAAAATTCAATATCGCTACTACGATCAACTGGAAAAGGAAGACAGTTTGAAGGGAATAGTAGTGGATATTTTACATGACCCTGGAAGAAGCGCACCAGTGGCCATGGTTAAATTTGAAAATGGTGAGAAAAGACTTATCTTAGCCCCAGAAAGTATTCAAATTAATGATGATATCGCCTGCGGAATTTCTGCTTCAATAAGTCCAGGAAATACATTACCTCTTGGAGAAATTCCAGAGGGCACTCCCCTTTATAATATTGAAAATAATCCTGGAGATGGAGGAAGATTTGTCCGTTCTTCAGGAACTCATGCTTCTTTAATCACTCATGATGTTGATAAAGCAGTACTTGAACTACCATCTGGTGAATTAAAAGCCTTCAACCCTAATTGCCGGGCTACAGTAGGTGTAGTTGCTGGTGGGGGGAGAAGAGAAAAACCATTCCTCAAGGCAGGTAATCGATACCATGCTTTGAAAGCTAAGGGTAAAAAGTGCGTAACTGTAAGAGGAGTGGCTATGAATGCAGTTGATCACCCCCACGGTGGTGGAAATAGAAAACATCCTGGAAAACCTACAACCGTATCTAGAGATACTCCACCAGGTCGTAAAGTTGGTTCAATTGCAGCTAGAAGGACAGGGAAGCGTAGATAAATAAATATAGGAGGTGGCTTATTGGCCCGTAAAGAATTTAAATATCGCGGTTACACTTTGAAGGAATTACAAGAAATGCCACTGGACAATGTAATACAAATGTTACCATCCAGAAAGAGAAGATCCTTACAAAGAGGATTCTTACCTCGACAGAAAAAAGTGTTAGAAAAAATACGAAAATTAAAAAAAGAGGAAAATAAGAGTGGTAAACCCCAAATAATTAAAACTCACTGTAGAGATATGATTGTTCTCCCAGAAATGGTGGGAATGACCTTTGGAATATATAATGGTCAACAATTCGTGGAAGTAGAGATAATACCAGAAATGATCGGTTGTTACTTTGGAGAATTCGCACTAACTAGGCAGAAAGTGGAACATGGGGATCCCGGAATGGGAGCTACCAGATCATCTATGTTCGTACCTCTAAAATAAGGAGAATAAACAATGGCTAAAATTAATTACGCTTTTAACGACGACGATAAGGCTAAAACAGCTAAAGCTATTGGTAGAGGTCTTACCATTTCACCTAAACATGCTGTTGAAATTTGCAGAGAACTTAGGGGAATGGAACTGGAAAAAGCCAAAGTTTATCTAGAAGAGGTCATTCAGATGAAAAAAGCAGTTCCCTTCAAAAGACACAATAAAAAGGTGGCTCACCGTAAGGAACTTGAAGGATGGCCCAGTGGTAGATATCCGGTTAAAGCAGCAGAATATATATTAAAGGTTTTAGAGAACGCTGAAGCCAATGCTGAATATAAAGGATTGGATTCTGAAAATTTAAAAATCATGCATATTTCCAGTCACAGAGGTATGGTTATTAGGGGCTGGACTCCCCGTGCTTTTGGAAGAGCAAGCCCATTTAACACTCCCACCACCCATGTGCAGATACTCTTAGGGGAGGCTTAGATTCACATGATAGAGAAAGATTTTATCACCGAAGGTCTTAAAAGAACCAAAATCGACGAATATCTAGAAAACGAACTTGAAAGAGCCGGATACGGAGGAATGGATATTCAAGTTACTCCTTTGGGTACTATGGTAGTAGTTTATGCTGAAAGACCAGGTATGGTCATTGGTAGAGGCGGTAAAACCGTAAGAAATATTACTCAAAACTTAAAAATAAAATTTGATTTGGAGAACCCTCAAGTGGAAGTTAAAGAGGTAGATATACCAGAACTTAATCCTAAAATCATGGCCCATAAAATCGCTGCCATGTTACAGCGAGGAATGCACTTTAGAAGAGTGGCTTACACTTCTATTAGAAGAATTATGGGTGCTGGAGCCCAAGGAGTTGAAATTACCATTTCTGGAAAAATTAGAGGGGCTAGATCTGCTACTGCTAAATTCACGGATGGTTATATTAAAAGATGTGGTGAACCTTTCACTCGATTTGTTAAGGAAGGATTTGCAACGGTACAACTTAAACCAGGAGTTCTAGGTATATACGTACGTATCATGCCTCCAGGGGTTGTTCTACCAGATAAAGTTGATATTCACCCTCCAGATATTGAAGAACCAGTTAGTAAAGAAGTAGATGAATTAACTGAAATCTCTGAAGAGGGAGATTCACTTAAAACTACTGAAGAGGGTGAAGTGGTTGAATCTGAAGAGGAATTAGAAGAAACTTTAGAAGAACTAGAGATAGATTCTGCTCCAGAGGAGGATGAGGTTTCTGAGGAGGATTCTGTTCCAGAGGAGGATGAGGTTTCTGAGGAGGATTCTGTTCCAGAGGAGGATGAGGTTTCTGAGGAGGATTCTGTTCCAGAGGAGGATGAGATCTCTTCTAAGGAAGAAGAGGAAGGCGAAGAATCACCAGAAGCTGATAATGATTTAGAATTAGAAGAATCTGATGTAGATACAGAAGAAGAAAGAGAAGAGGATGTTTCTAAAAAATCAGCTGAAGATGAAGCTGAGGAAAGTTCTGAAGATATAGAAGATGATTCTCAGGTAGCTGAAGCTGAGGAAAGTTCTGAGGATAGTGAAGATGATTCTCAGGTAGCTGAAGCTGAGGAAAGTTCTGAGGATAGTGAAGATGATTCTCAGGTAGCTGAAGCTGAGGAAAGTTCTGAGGATAGTTC
>PWMT01000029.1 GCA_003558085.1 Methanobacteriaceae archaeon | reverse complement strand
CGTAATTCAGATAAAAATTGATAGTGAAATCATTAAGGGTTTAACTACTATAGATGTTAATAAGTTAAAAGAAGATCTGATCGAAGTGGAACATGAATGTGAAGATAGCGTCTGTATTTTAGAGGCTAAAGATGAGGAATAATTGGTGAAAAAATGACAGATATCCTGCAGATTTTATTAATAATTATGGTTAGCTTTGTAGTGGTATCCTTATTGGCTGCTTATCTTAATCGTAATGCTACTGACTAATTTATTTTTTATTTTTAAATACGATATGTTTATATTTACCTATCGTTATATGTAGATTTATAATTATTAGGAGATATAAAATGAATCGTAAATTTTTAGCAACCATTATAATAGTAATAGTGGTTTTATTAGGACTTGGAGCCTATCTATATGCTAGCGGACAGGGTGGAAATGAAGTCCTTGTAGTAGCCACTACTACTAGTTTAGAAGATACTGGTTTACTTGAAGAGATTGAAGCGGCTTTTGAAGCAAAGTATCCTAATATTGATATGCAAGTTATATCAGCTGGTACGGGAATTGCCATAGAATATGGTAAAAGAGGTGATGCAGATATTGTTTTAGTTCATGATAGAGAACGAGAAGAAGAACTAATTGCCGAAGGAATTGGAACCGAAAGAAATCCATTTGCTTACAATTACTTCTACATTATCGGACCGTCTGATGATCCTGCCCAAATTAGAGGAATGAATGCAGCGGAAGCCTTTATAAAAATAAAGGATGAAGGTGAAGAAAATCCGGATTTAGTTGAATTTATTTCTCGGGGAGATGATTCTGGAACACACGCCAGTGAGAAAAAAATATGGGATGCAACTGGACTTGATTACAGTAAAACAATACAAACCGGGAAGTGGTATGTAGAAAGTGGTAAGGGAATGGGTGATACTCTTATGATTGCTAATGAAAGACAGGGTTACACTCTATCAGATTCTGGAACGTTTTTATCATTTAAAGCTGAAACACAACTAGAAATTCTTATTAGTGAAAGTGAGGAGTTATTAAATGTTTATACCGCCATACCTATAAATTCCAACTTAGTTCCTGATACCAATATTGATGCGGCTGATAAACTAGTAGAATTCTTACTATCTAGTGAAGGACAAAAAATTATTGAAGATTTCGGTATAGAAGAATATGGGCAAACTCTATTTACACCCCTAAAAAATGGCCCAAAACCAATAAACTATATATAGCTTTCTTTATTGTTTAAAGCAGATTAAAGTTCATATATAAGCTAATAGATAATTCTAAGAGAAGAATGTCCATATTAAAGCCTTATTTTTTTAGATATAAAATTTCGGTGATTTAGTGAGTGAAATTATTGAAGGAATATATCAGGCCATAAATCTTATACTTACTCTAAACCCAGAAATGTTGGAAATAACCCTTAGAACCATTTACATATCTCTATCATCAACTTTATTTGCAACCATCATAGGTGTTCCTCTGGGAGGTTTAATTAATTTCAAAACATTTAAAGGAAAAAGAGGTTTAGTGAATATTATTCAAACCCTTTACAGTGTACCTACCGTTTTAGTAGGTCTATTTGTATTTCTTCTAATTTCTAGGGCAGGAATATTAGGAGAATTAAATTTATTATTTACCCCCACAGGGATGATCTTGTGTCAAACTATCTTGATAATGCCTATCCTGGTAGGTTTTACAATAAATGCATTAAGTGGAGTTGAAAAAAATATAGAAGATTTGGCCATGTCCCTAGGAGCAAATCAGTTTCAAACCATTTATACTATAATGAAAGAAGCCAAATATGCCCTAATGGGAGCAGTTATATTGGGTTTTGGCCGTGCCATATCAGAAGTGGGAGTGGCACTGCTTATTGGAGGCAATATTCGAGGATTCACCAGGGTGATAACCACTACTATTTCCTTGGAAACTTCCCGAGGAAATATAGCACTTTCCGTTGCTTTAGGTATAATTTTGATGCTTATTGCACTTGTGATCAATTTAATACTAAATATTATCCAGGAGAAATAAAATGTACCTGCTGGAAATTAAGGATTTAAATAAAAAATATGGAAATAAAAAAATATTGGAAAATATTAATTTAAAGGTTAAAACTGGAATCAATTTAGGCTTAATAGGCCCTACCGGATGTGGAAAAACCACCTTATTACGTTTGATTGATCTTTTAGAAAACCCTACATCTGGAAAAATAATATTTGACGGAATTAATACCAGTTATTCGAAAAAGGATAAACTTCAAATAAGAAGAAGAATGGGAATGGTATTCCAAAAACCTTTAACTTTCAAAGGAACCGTTTTTCATAATGTGGCCTATGGACTAAAGATTAGAGGCGAGAACAAGGATCAGGTACAGGAGAAAGTATATCGTAATTTAGAACTACTAGGTATGGATGAATATGCAGAAAGAAATGCAGCCAGCCTCTCTGGTGGTGAAACACAAAGAATGGCTCTAGCTCGAGTATTGGTAACTGAACCTGATTTACTTCTTTTGGATGAACCAACATCTAACTTGGATCCCCTTTCTAGGGAAAAAATAGAAGAACTTATTTTGCAATTAAAAAAAGAAAATAAAACCACCATCATTATGACTACCCACGACCTGATTCAAGGCCAACAACTTTCAGATGAAATCGTTATATTAAATCATAAGATATTCCAGATAGGTAAACCCGAAGAGATTTTCAGAAAACCCCAAAATCAATTTGTGGCTGATTTTGTCGGGGTGAAAAATGTGATCCAAGGCCAAGCCATCCTCACTTCAGAAAAATTAACGATGATTAAAAAAGGCAATATAACCCTATATTCTTCAGAAAAAGGCAATGGGAAAGTATTTGCAAGCATTAGACCAGAAGATATAAGTTTATCTTTAGAAAAATTAGATAATAGTTCTTTAAATAAATTGAAAGGAAATGTTATTCAAATTGAAGATGTGGGTGCTATAATCCATCTTAAAGTAAAAGTGGATAGTGAGATTTTCACCGTATATATGACTCGTAAATCTTTTTTAGATATGAACATAAGCATAGGGGAGACCTTGTGGTTGGAATTTAAGGCCACTGGAGTTCATCTTTTCCAGTGAAATTTTATAATTGGATTTTATAGATCTAAATGACCATTAATAATAAAAAAATGCATTTATTAAGAATTAGAAAGAAGATTTTAATCTTGATTTTTTTACCTAAGTAGAAATAAATAATAAATTATAAAGTAAATATCTAAAATAGTTTATATAATAATTTCTTTTTTAAAATAGCAGGATTTAAAGTATAAAAAAAGCACTATTGAAGATTTAGACTTATTTAAGTTTATAAAGTCAATTAAATAAAAAAAAATTAAATATTAAGCCCATGAGGGCTTAAAAATTCTATTTAGATGCTTCAAGTTCTTGAGCTCTCTCCAGAATTTTGGTGAGTATCTGATTGTCTGTAAGTAAATCAGATTCAACCACTTTTTTCATCCTTAAGGGAACACCATCCATTCTATAAGCAGTCCCTTCAGCTTCCATACCTACAATTGCTGGAGGTATGATAAGATCTGCTAATTCAGTAGTGGGTGTCCGATGAGGCTCTATGGAAATAAGTGGAATTTCAATCATGGTTTGTAGAGCCCTCTGTGGGAAATGAGCACCTGGATCAGAAGCTATTACCATCATGGCATCAGCTTCTTTGTTTTGCAGTAAATCATTTGTTCCGGTTTCTCCAGGGTTATATCTGGGTTCACCAGTTGCAAAGTCTACACAGAAAGGATATCCACTTTCCCAGGTACAAACTTGGTTGAAACCGTTTACATTATAATGTCCCCGCATTGGAATTAGAGTCCACTTAGCAAACTGATTTAATTCCTGGGTCATCATAATAGCAGTGTCTATGTTTCTATGCTTTCCAAGGCTATGTGTAATGCCCATTCCAAAGAAAAGGATACCGAATTGGGCTTTTTTAAGTGCTTCAACTGCGCCTATAATCTGCTCTCGAGGTATTCCAGCTACTTCATCATAAAGTATATCATGACCTTTTAAAGCAGATCTCATAGCATCAACTAGTTCATAGTCTTTATTATATTCCAATTGAAGGTGAATATCTGCTAATTTAGCAGTATCACTATTTCGAGGATCCACCACTATCATAGTACGGTCTGGCCGCCCACGTTCTCGGAAAAATCCTCTAGCATATGAATGCCTAGCTATGTGTCTTGGATGGGCATGGAAAGGGTTGCAACCCCAGTATACCACAACATCAGCACGATTTTTAACTTCACCTAGAGTACAAACTGGATAACCAGTATCATGCACCGCTAAAAGTGAGGGGCCGTGACATACCGATGCAGTATTATCTATTACTGCTCTTACTTCTTCTGCTAACTCCATACCAACTTCTTGAGAGGCACAATCAGTGCAGCTCCAACCATACATGACTGGTCTTTTTGCATCTACCAAGATTTGGGCAGCTTTCTCTATAGCCTCATCATAACTTATTTCCACGAATTCCCCATTTTTACGTAAAAGGGGTTTAGTATATCTCATGGCACCTTCAGCATGAACAAATTTACTGTGTCCTATACGGCATGCGTTATAGGTTCCGACAATCTCTTCGTTTTCCACCTTACAGATAATGTCGTCACATAATGTACCGCAAAAAGGACAAATCACATTATTAACTAATTCCATATGAATTACCTCTTGATTTTTAATTAAGGAACTATATGCTTATTTCCTGCTACGGCCACATAAACTGTTCCATGAGCTCCTTTTATTGCATAATCACCAGTGAATTTATAGAAAACACCCGGGATATCTTCTCCATTAACCTGAATGTCTCTTTCAATACCCAAATATTTGAAGCCGGCTAAGAATTCATCCATTACTCCCTTAACTATGATAGTTCCTCCGCTCATTTCACCGCCAGTTCTAGAAGTCACATTACCTTCAATGATCAACACCCCACTGTTCATGTGAATTCCCGGCATGTGATTGGCATTTCCTTTGACTACAATTTTTCCTCCACTTAAATATTCTGCAATCTCATATCCTACGTTTCCATGGATAGTTATAAATCCTCCGCTCATTCCTCTCCAATCACCACGATAGGAAGATCCTACATAATCTCCAGCGCTACCCATTATTTCCAGTTCTCCGCCTTTCATAGTTTGACCGGCCCAAGAGGCAGCATTACCTTCGACGATAATTTTCCCACCTTTCATGTCCAGGCCTACGTACATGGAAACATCGCCTTTTACGATAATTTCCCCAGCGGTCATTCCCTGTCCTATTCGTTTGATGTTGCTGGCATCTCCATCAATGATTATTTTTATTTCACCCGGAGTTTCTGCAGATTCACCTTCAACCTCGAAAAATTCAGAAAGTTTAACTATTTCATTTCCTTGATAAATCTCTACTTCTTTGATTTCATCAATAGATTTTCCAGCGAATACATCTGGCTTTACGTTAGGGATTTCCAGAGGCACATTAGATTGTATTTTTGGAGTAATTATTATTTCACTCATAACATCACCCCTTTAATAGGAGCTGGATTAGTCATATATTCATCTTCTACAGGATAGTTTTGGAATTGTATTGAATTATATTTGATGAATTGTTTTTCCACTTCTTTTAAGACTGTATTGTATGAGTTTGCTTCTACTTGGGTATCAGCCCAGAAAGTCCTTCCTTTATGACTGCTGTTGACGATATTGCCATCTTTAACGACTAAATCCCCATCTTTGAAGACATAACTTGCTTTCTGGAATGCATTTTCAACTTCCATATAATCAGAAGAAAGATCTACGTTATCTGGATTCAGATTAAAAACCGCTATATCTGCATCCGCGCCTACTCCTACATGTCCTTTAATGTCGCTTAGACCCAGTACCTTAGCAGCAGTAGCTCTTGTAACCTGTGCGATTTCATAGAGAGAGTATTCTCGGTCAATAGTTGCGATACTACTTCTTTTTTGAGCCCATTTGTGTAGTTTGTTTTCTAATAAATCATCTCGGTATTTATTACTCATTAGCCAAGCAATTATACGAGGATAACGAGTGAAGGGTCCTGCGTTGGGACTGTCAGTAGTTAAACAGATTTTAGCTGGATCTTTTACTAATAAACATAGTTCCATACCAATTGCCCATTGAACCGCAGGTACGGGTGCTTTGGCACTATATATGAAAGGAACTACACCAGAACCAGTTTCTAATTCCACATCACAGTTAGCCCATTTCAGTCCATTTAAAGAGTGAAGATCATATTCCATAGGACCATCAGCAGTCATAGTGGTGGTCTCATCAAGGGTTACCTGACCAATATCTATGGTGAGATGGTCGTTCTTGTTTACATAATCAGCCACTTTATCTGCACCTGATTCAAAGTCTCTCCAAGATGTTCCTGCATAGCTGTGGAATTGGACGTGTGTACCATGAACTATAGTATCTCTGCTTCCAGAAGCAGGATCGGGTTTGATGTCTTTAACTACATCAAAAGAGTCTAAAGTAGTTTCATAGTTACCAGGATGTCCCAAGTCATTACAGTGTAGGTGTATGGAGTGCGGTAATCTTAGTTTTTCATTTACTTCTGCTAATCCTTTGATTAATTCTGCGGGAGTTACACTAAAATGTGGTGCGGGATCATGAATTCCATGTACGTTTCCACCCCAGCCCCAGGCTTCTGTACCACAAGGATTGACTATTTTGATAGCATATCCTTTGGTAGCTTTTAGTAACCAGGAAGAATATGCAATACACGATTCTAAGTCATTTTGGCCTAAATAATCCATAACAAACCAGTTGTTTCCAAATAAAGGATAAGCAGCCTTGTCTAAAATAGGAGTTGCTTCCAATTCTTCATGAGTGTGTCTAGCTAAAAGGGGTGGCATAGCTGCTTCCATAGCAGTAGTGTAACCCATTTGAGCATATCGATAGCCAGTCATGTGAGTGGATGGTACTGAAAATCCACTGCCTGCTCTTCTGTGAGTATCTTTAACAAGTGCTTCGGAATCCTTTTTACTATCTTCTGGCCGCATCATACGGCCTGTATTAACTTTAGCTCCGGCTATGTGGGCGTGTACTTCCACACCACCAGGCATGACGATTTGTCCAGATGCATCAATTACTTCT
>PWMT01000092.1 GCA_003558085.1 Methanobacteriaceae archaeon | reverse complement strand
TGCTACCGGTAACTGGGTAGGTGGAAGAGCAGGTGTAAGTCAGCTACTTGATCGTACTAGTTATATGGGAACGCTTTCTCATATGAGAAGGGTTGTATCTCCTTTAAGTAGAAGCCAACCCCACTTTGAAGCGCGTGATTTGCATCCTACTCAATTTGGAAAAATTTGTCCTAATGAAACCCCAGAAGTACCTAACTGTGGATTGGTGAAAAATTTAGCCTTATTGTCCCAGATATCTGTGGGATCAGATCCAGATGAAATCGAAAATATTATCAAGAAAATGGGGGTCCTCAATTAACCCAAAATCATTAATTTAATTTAATCTTTAATCTGGGAGGCAATTTCGTGAGAAAAGCTAAAATTTTTATTAACGGGAAGCTCATAGGGACATGTGAAGATCCGGAATCTTTTGTAAATGATATGAGAGAAAAGAGAAGATCTGGAGAGGTTTCCCATGAGATGAATATTACTCATTATCTTGAAACAGATGAAATATATATATTCAATGATCCTGGTAGAGCCAGAAGACCTTTAATAATAGTTAAAAACGGCGAACCTTTATTAAAAGAAGAACATATTTCTCTCATAAAAGAAGGAGAATTAAATTGGAAGGAACTTCTAGACGATGGTGTTATAGAATTTTTGGATGCAGAAGAAGAAGAAAATGCCTATATTGCCATGGGGTTAAACTATCTAAATGAAGATCATACCCACTTGGAAATTGATCCTTCTACCATGTTAGGGATCTGTGCAGGTATTATTCCATTTGCTAATCATAACTCTTCCCCTCGTAATACCATGGAAGCAGGGATGACTAAACAAGCATTAGGCTTGTATGTTTCTAATTATGATTTACGTACTGATACTCGGGCACATTTATTACACCAGCCCCAATTACCTATTGTTAAAACCAGGATTATTGATGCAACTGGTTATGATAAGAGACCCTCTGGTCAAAATTTTGTAGTGGCAGTAATGTCCTATGAAGGTTACAACATGGAGGATGCTCTTATATTAAATAAGGCTTCTATAGAAAGAGGACTTTCTCGATCATCTTTTTTTAGATCATATGAGGCATCTGAAAGAAGATATCCGGGTGGACAGGAAGATAAATTTCAAATACCGGAAAAAGGTGTTCGAGGATATCGATCTGAAGAATCTTACAGACATCTAGATGAAGATGGAGTAGTTAATCCTGAATCTTACGTATCTTCAGGTGATGTACTGATCGGTAAAACTTCACCGCCTCGATTTTTAGAAGAAATTGATGAATTTGGTACGGTGGCTGAAAGAAGAAGGGAAACTTCTGTAACAGTTAGACATGGAGAAAAAGGAGTTGTAGACGCTGTACTTTTTACTGAAACTGTTGAAGGTAGCCGTCTAACTAAAATTAGAGTAAGAGATCAAAGAAAACCAGAATTTGGTGATAAATTTGCTTCCAGACACGGACAAAAAGGAGTGGTGGGATTAATAGTATCTCAGGAAAACATGCCCTTTACTCAGGAAGGAATCGTTCCAGATTTAGTGGTCAATCCTCATGCAATACCTTCTAGAATGTCTGTTGGACAAGTTTTAGAAATGTTAGGAGGCAAATCTGGTTGTATGGATGGGAAAAGAGTAGATGGAACGCCCTTCACCGGAGAACTAGAATCAGATATAAAGGCCTCCTTAAAAGCAAATGGTTTTGAAACAGCTGGAGTGGAATCACTATATAATGGGATAACCGGAGAGAGGATTGAAGCAGAAATATTTATGGGAGTAGCTTACTATCAGAAGCTACATCATATGACCACCGACAAAGTATATGCTCGTTCCCGTGGACCGGTACAAGTACTAACCCGACAACCAACTGAAGGAAGGGCACGAGAAGGTGGTTTAAGATTTGGTGAAATGGAAAGAGATTGCTTAATTGCTCATGGAGCTGCATTAGCACTCAAAGAAAGATTACTAGATGAATCAGATAAGTACGAAGCTATAGTCTGCTCTGAATGTGGTATGGTGGCAGTATATGATAGGATTAGAGATAAAACATATTGTCCTATCTGTGGAGAATCAGATTCATTCCCTATCGAAATTTCATATGCATTCAAACTTTTACTAGACGAACTTAAGAGTCTGTGTATATTCCCTAAACTGATTCTAGAAGATAAAGCCTAATATTTTTTATAGGAACTAAAGGAGCATTAATTAAAGGAGAGAATACCTTGAAAGGAGTTTTAAAGAAAATTTCCCAGATTGATTTTGGTTTTATGTCTCCCGAGGACATTAGAAAAATGACGGTGACCAAAATTATAACCCCGGACACCTATGATGAAGATGGTTATCCTATCGAAAATGGTTTGATGGATCCTCGATTAGGTGTTATTGACCCGAGTTTAAAATGTAGAACTTGTGGTTCAAAAGGTGGGGATTGTCAGGGTCACTTTGGAAGTATAAACTTGGCCAGAGCGGTGATCCATGTAGGATTCGCTGATACCATTCATAAAATATTAAGATCTACCTGCCATAGTTGTGGTAGGATTAAACTAACTGACAGTGAGATAAATCATTATCAAGAAAAAATGGATTATTTAATGAAGAACGAGGATAGCTTAACCAATATTATAAAGGAAATATATACTACTGCTAGACGGGATAAGTGCCCTCATTGTGAAGAAGAACAGGAAGAGGTTAAAATAGATAAACCTATTTCTATTGTAGAAGGTAACTATAAGCTCACACCCAGCGAAGTAAGGGAGAGGTTGGAACTTATATCTGATTCTGATTCTTTACTATTAGGTGTTAATCCTCAAGTTGCTCGCCCTGAATGGATGGTTTTAACTGTTTTACCAGTACCTCCCGTTACAGTAAGGCCTTCGATTACTTTAGAAACAGGTGAGCGCTCTGAAGATGATTTAACTCACAAGCTTGTAGATATTATTCGTATTAATCAGCGTTTAAAGGAAAATATGGAAGCAGGTGCACCTCAATTAATTGTAGAGGATCTTTGGGAGTTATTACAGTATCATGTTACCACCTACTTTGATAACGAAGCTTCTGGGGTTCCTCCTGCCAGACACAGATCAGGTAGGCCTTTGAAAACATTAGCACAGCGTCTAAAAGGTAAAGAAGGAAGATTCAGAAGTAATCTATCTGGAAAAAGGGTTAATTTTTCTGCACGTACAGTAATATCCCCCGATCCTTATATTAGTATAAATGAAGTAGGGGTTCCTGATTTAATTGCCAAAGAGGTAACGGTGCCAGTATATGTTACTGATTGGAATATGGAAAAAATGAAGGAATACATTCGCAATGGCTCGGAAACCCATCCCGGTGCTAACTATGTTATAAGGCCAGATGAGCGAAAAATAAGAATATATGAAGAAACCAAAGAGGCAATAATTGATAAATTAGAACCTGGATTCTTAGTGGAAAGACATCTTAAAGATGGAGATATTGTATTGTTCAATCGACAGCCATCTTTGCACCGCATGTCCATGATGGCTCATGAAGTGAAAGTTTTACCTTATAAAACCTTCCGTTTAAATCTATGTGTATGTCCTCCCTACAATGCTGATTTTGATGGAGATGAAATGAATATGCATATATTCCAGACGGAAGAATCCCAGGCTGAAGCTAAAACTTTGATGAGGGTGCAGGAACATATATTATCTCCTCGATTCGGCGGTCCTATCATTGGAGGAATTCATGACCACATTTCTGGTGCATATCTCCTTACTAGAAAAAAAGCAATATTTACTGAAGAACAGGCAATTCAACTATTAAGAAATGCTAATTTATCCGCACCAGATAGAACTGGCGATACTTGGACTGGTAAAGAAATATTTAGCTTATTACTTCCTGATAATTTGAACATGGTTTATAGGGCAGAGATTTGCCGGAAATGTGATGAATGCCTAAAAAGAGAATGTGAAAACGATGCTTATGTAGTTATTGAGGACGGTCAACTAATATCCGGTGTAATAGATGAAAAAGCCTTCGGTGCTTTCGCTGGTAAAATTTTAGATCACATAGTTAAAGAATATGGAACGGATAGGGCTAGAGAGTTTCTAGATGCATCCACTAAACTAGCTATAGCCGCTATAATGAACATAGGTTTTACCACCAGTACTAATGATGAAGAAATACCTGAGGAAGCTCAAGAAAGAATAGAGCTACATCTCCATAAAGCAGAAGAGAAGGTAGATCAGTTAATTGAAGCTTATCAAAATCATGAATTAGAAGCCTTACCCGGTAGAAGTTTGGAAGAAACATTGGAAATGCGGATCATGCAGGTGCTGGGAGAAGCTAGAGATAAATCAGGGGAAATAGCAGAAAGTTATTTTGACATAGATGAAAACCACGCTGCCATAATGGCTTTAACTGGTGCACGTGGTTCTATGCTAAATTTAACTCAGATTTCTGCCTGTGTAGGGCAGCAATCTGTTCGCGGTGGTCGTATTGAGCGTGGTTATAATGAGAGAACCTTACCTCACTTTAAAAAAGGTGAATTAGGTGCTAAAGCAAGAGGATTTGTACACTCCAGTTATAAAGAAGGCCTGGATCCCATCGAATTTTTCTTCCATGCTATGGGTGGAAGAGAAGGTCTAGTGGATACCGCTATTCGTACCGCCCAAAGTGGGTACATGCAAAGAAGACTGGTTAACGCCCTACAGGATTTAAATGTTAAAGAAGATGGAAAAGTTATGGATAACCGGGGAATAATAATTCAAAGTACCTATGGAGAAGATGGAGTGGATCCAGCTAAAAGTGATTATGGTAAGGTAGTTGATTTAGAAAAATTAATTGAAGAAATGAGAATAAAATCTGGGAAATAAGGCCTAATACTATTAGCAGCTAAAAATTAGAAATAGATTTAAGGTGATTTGGTGCAAGAAACAATAGAAAAAGTTACAAAAGTCGTGAAGAAAAAGAGGGCTAAGTTTCCAGAAAGCTATATTCATGACTTAGCCGTGGCTGCAGAAAAACACGACTTGAATGATGATGAACTTGATGAATTGATTAGAAAAGTAAAAAGAGCCTATGAAAGAGCCAAAGTAGAAAGAGGAGAAGCAGTAGGAACTGTAGCTGCTCAATCTGTTGGTGAACCCGGTACTCAGATGACTATGCGTACTTTTCACTATGCAGGGGTAGCAGAACTTAACGTTACCTTAGGTCTTCCCCGACTCATAGAAATTGTTGATGCTCGAAAGAAAATTTCCACACCCACCATGACCATTTATTTTGAAGAAGATAAAAGAAATGATGAAGAATTTGTAAGAACCATCGCTAATCGAATCGGAAAAAGCAATTTTAACGATATTCTTCAGGACTTTCACATTAACTTTGCTGAAATGAACGTGGTGGCCGAGCTGGATGAATCTAAAATACAAGATAAAAGGTTGGAATATACTGACATTATAGCTCGGATAGAAAAAGCTTTTAAGAAGGCACTGATAGATAACAGTATACTAACTTTTGAACCTTCTAAATCCAATATAAGAGAATTAAGACTTTTAGCTGATAAAGTACGTGATCTGCAAGTTAGTGGTGTTAAAAATATTGGAAAAGTCGTTATTCGTAAAGAAGAGGATGAATGGGTAATTCACACTGAAGGCTCAAATCTTGGGGCTGTTCTTAAAATGGATGGTGTGGATAAAGTTCGAACTACCACTAATGATATACATGAAATAGAAAAAGTTTTAGGAATAGAAGCTGCACGTAACGCCATAATCTACGAAGCTCAGCGTACTATGGAAGAACAAGGTCTTTCAGTGGATGTAAGGCATATTATGTTGGTTGCTGATATGATGACTTCTGATGGTTCAGTAAAGTCTATCGGTAGGCATGGTATAAGTGGGGAAAAAGCTAGTGTTCTAGCCCGGGCTTCTTTTGAAGAAACTGGAAAACATCTTCTTCGAGCAAGCATAAGAGGAGAAATTGATCACCTCAGCGGTATAATAGAAAATATTATTATCGGCCAACCAATTCCTTTGGGAACAGGATCGGTTAGTGTCGTAATGAAACAGAATAAATAGGAGGCAGTAAATGGACGTAGATAGAATAATAAGAGTAGCTGTTGAAACTGGAGTAGTTACTTTAGGATCAGAAAAATCAATTCAAGCCTTAAAGTTAGGTAAAGGTAAGTTAGCTATTATAGCTGCAAATAGCCCGGAAGACATCATAGAAGATGTTTCCTATTATGCCCAGCTTTCAGATATTCCTGTTTACAACTATGGGGGAAGCAGTGTTGAACTTGGTTCAGTATGCGGTAAACCATTTACCGTGGCCACCCTGGTCATTAAAGACCCTGGTGATTCCACTATATTAGAAGTAATGGGGTAGTATTTGTGACGATAAAATTCACCAGTAATGAAATAAGATATATTGCATTATTTGAAAGCATGACCGGAGCCATGGTTAAAGATTGTATCGTAGATGATGAAAATGGTAAAATAACCTTCATCGTGAAAAATGGTGATATGGGTTTAGCTATTGGTAAAAGGGGTAGTACCGTATCTAAAGTTCAAAAAACAGTAGATAAAGGTGTAGAGGTTATTGAACATTCTGAGGATCCAGTGGAATTCATATCTAACTTGATGGCTCGAGCCAAACTTCGAAGTATAAGGATACTTCAAAAAGAAAACGGGGAGAAAATTGCTACGATTGAAACAGATGCTCGGAATAAACGAACCGCTATTGGAAAGGGCGGTCAAAATATTGAAAGAGCCAGATTACTGGCCAAAAGACAGCATAACATAAGTAATATAATTATTAAATAGTGATTTTTAAAGATAATTTCCATAGTTGATTATTACTAATTTACTTAAGGAATCCAATAATTGAAATTTTTTAGGAGGAATTATATTTGCCAGGACTTTTTGCAGCTAAAAAACTTAAAAGAAAAAGACAAAATTTTAAATGGAAAGATACTGATTACAAAAGAAAAGCTTTACGCTTAGATGTTAAAGCAGACCCTTTAGAAGGCGCACCTCAAGGTAGAGGCATAGTTATTGAAAAAGTGGGTATTGAAGCCAAACAGCCTAATTCGGCTATACGCAAATGTGTAAGAGTGCAACTTATCAAAAACGGTAAGCAATTAACTGCATTTGCCCCAGGAGATGGTGCTATAAGTTTCATCGATGAACACGATGAAGTGGTTATTGAGGGTATTGGTGGGAACTCTGGAAGATCTATGGGAGACATTCCCGGCGTAAGATGGAAAGTTACTAAAGTTAACAATGTTTCATTAGAAGAAATGGTTAAAGGAAAAATTGAAAAACCAGTGAGGTAATTATTATGACTCAAGTTTTTAATAAATGGGCTCTAGACGAGGTGAAAGTAGAAGATATAGGTCTGGTAAATTATGTTTGCTTGGACGAAATATTAGTTCCTCATACTATGGGAAGACATGTCAAAAGACAGTTTGCTAAGTCTAAAGTCTCAATAGTGGAAAGATTAATTAATAAAATCATGAGAACAGAAAGAAATTCTGGAAAAAAAAACAAAGCCTATAAAATTGTCCAGAATGCTTTCGATATAATTAATAAACGTTCTAAGCAAAATCCTGTACAAGTGTTGGTTAAAGCAGTGGAAAATACTTCACCCCGAGAGGAGACAACCCGAATTAAATATGGTGGAATCGGTTATCAGATAGCGGTAGATATTGCTCCTCAACGAAGAGTGGACTTATCTCTGGCTTTCATTACCAGAGGGACCATGCAATCTGCTTTTAAAAATAAAAGATCCTTAGAAGAAGCTCTAGCCAACGAAATTTTATTGGCAGCGGAATATGATACCAGAAGCTTTTCTATTCAAAAAAAGGAAGAAAAGGAAAGAATAGCAAGATCTGCCCATTAACTTAACACAATGATAATTTTATATTTAACAGGTGATTTCGGTGAGTAGACGAAATAAAATGATTAATAAGATTAAAGAGCTAATGTACCGGCCTAAATTTATTCGAAATATCGGTATTGTGGCCCATATCGATCACGGAAAGACCACTCTATCAGACAATCTATTAGCCGGAGCAGGAATGATCTCCTCCGAACTTGCTGGAGATCAATTATATCTTGACTTTGACGAACAAGAACAAGCTAGAGGAATTACTATTGATGCTGCTAACGTATCTATGGTGCACGATTATCAGGATAAAGAATATTTAATTAACTTGATAGATACTCCGGGGCACGTGGATTTTGGAGGAGATGTAACCCGTGCTATGCGAGCCGTTGACGGTGCAGTAGTAGTAGTTTGTGCAGTAGAGGGTATAATGCCTCAGACTGAAACAGTACTCCGTCAAGCTCTAAAAGAAAATGTTAAACCAGTACTTTTCATCAACAAAGTGGATAGGCTGATGAATGAATTAAAATTGGATGCGAATGAGTTACAGAGTAGATTCATCAAAATCATCTCTAATGCTAATAAACTCATAAAAAACATGGCTCCAGAAGAAGTTAAAGATAAATGGCAAGTTCGTGTAGAAGATGGAAGTGTCGCTTTCGGTTCTGCTTATCATAACTGGGCTATAAATGTACCTATAATGCAAGAAACTGAAATCAATTTTAATGACATATATAATTTCTGTAAAGATGATAATCAGAGAGAATTAGCAGAAAAAGTACCTATACATCAAGTACTTTTAGGAATGGTAGTGGAACATTTACCTAGCCCTGAAGAATCCCAAGCTTACCGGGTTCCTATTATCTGGTCAGGGGATTTAGATAGTGAAGAAGGCCAGGCAATGTTAAATACTAAGCCAGAAGGTCCTTTAGCAGTCATGATTACTAATGTAAGTATAGATAAACACGCTGGTGAAATAGCCACGGGAAGAGTGTATGGTGGAAACATTGAAAAGGGTAGTGAAATATTCTTTGTAGGATCCCACGGTAAAAACAGAATCCAGCAAGTAGGAGTATATATGGGCCCAGAAAGAGTCAATACAGATAAAGTTCCGGCAGGCAATATTGTGGCCATCACAGGCGCTAAAAATGCTGTGGCTGGGGAAACTATTTGTGACATGGATCGAAAGATAAAAGCCTTTGAGGGCTTAGAACATATCAGTGAACCAGTGGTTACAGTTGCGGTAGAGGCTAAAAACACCAAAGACTTGCCTAAGCTTATCGAAGTGCTAAGACAAGTTGGTAAAGAAGATCCTACCGTGAAAGTGGAAATAAATGAGGAAACTGGAGAACACCTCATATCTGGTATGGGTGAACTTCACCTAGAAATTATAACATACCGTATCAATGAAAAAGGCGTGGAGATAGAAACTTCTGAGCCTATCGTGGTGTACCGAGAAACTATTTCAGGAACTGCGGGGCCTGTAGAAGGAAAATCACCTAATAAACACAACCGATTTTATATTGAAATTGAACCTCTGGAAGAGGAACTATTTAAGGCTATCCAGGATGGAGATATAAAAGAAGGAAGAGTTAAAGGTAAAGAAATGGCTACTAAGCTTATTGAATTAGGTTTGGTAAAAGAAGAAGCCAGAAAAGTTTGGGATATTCACGGGCGATCCTTATTCGTCAACATGACTCGGGGTATCCAATACTTAGATGAAATTAAAGAACTACTCTTGGAAGGTTTTGAAAGCGCCATGGATGACGGTCCAATAGCCAAAGAAAAAGTAATGGGAGTTAAAATAAAACTTATGGATGCGAAAATACACGAAGATGCAGTTCACCGTGGACCGGCACAAGTTCTTCCAGCCATAAGAAAGGCTATTTATGGTTCATTTATGATGGCTGAACCTAGTTTACTAGAGCCAATGCAAAAAGTATTCATCAACGTACCCCAAGATTATATGGGTGCAGCCACCAGAGAAATTCAAAACAGACGAGGTCAAATCATAGACATGTCTCAAGAAGGAGATATGGCCACAGTTGAATCTAAAGTCCCGGTAGCAGAAATGTTTGGATTTGCGGGTGACATACGTTCTGCTGCTGAAGGTAGATGTTTATGGTCTACTGAAAGCGCTGGTTTTGAAAAAATGCCTCGAGAACTGCAGAAAACAATTATTAAAGAAATAAGGGATAGAAAAGGACTTAGTTCTGAACCTTATGGGCCAGAACACTATCTTGGCTGATCCCTTTTAAAGAATAAATAAGGTTAAATTTAAATATGGAGATCACTATTCTAAAAGATGCTTCAATAATTATGTATTTAAAGGATAAAATCTTATCTTAACATAAGCTAACATGCTAACCAAATTTGATGACTAATTTAAATGGAGGTTTATTTAATGGCTAAAGAAAAAAAACATATAAACTTGGCTTTTATTGGACACGTAGACCATGGTAAATCAACCCTTGTAGGTCACTTATTGCTTCAAGCAGGAGCTATTGCTGAACAGCAATTATCTGAAGGTGAAGACAAGTTTAGATTTTTGATGGATAAATTGACTGAAGAAAGAGATAGAGGAGTAACTATTGATTTGGCTCACGCCAGATTCGATACTCCTAAATATGAATTCACGATCGTGGATTGTCCTGGACACCGTGATTTTGTTAAAAATATGATTACCGGTGCATCTCAGGCTGATGCTGCCATATTAGTAGTAGCTATTGATGATGGAATAATGCCCCAAACCAAAGAGCATATATTCCTCGCTAGAACTCTCGGAATAGACCAGATTATCATTGGTATTAACAAAATGGATCTGGTAAACTATGATGAAGATAAATATAACGACCTCAAACAGGAATTGAGTGATCTAATTAAGACAGTTGGATACAAGCCAAAAGATATCAATTTCATACCACTATCTGCCTTTGAAGGGGACAACCTCACTAAAGCTAGTGAAAACACCCCCTGGTATAAAGGGCCAGTTTTAGTTAAAGCACTGGATGAATTCAGTGCTCCTGAAAAACCAACCCAACTTCCACTGCGAGTACCAATTCAGGATGTATATTCCATCACTGGAGTAGGAACTGTACCAGTAGGAAGAGTGGAAACTGGTATACTGAAAAAAGGAGAGAATATCATATTTGAACCTGCTGGAGTCACTGGAGAAGTTAAATCTATTGAAATGCACCATGAAATGCTAGATTCTGCTGAGCCTGGTGATAATGTAGGATTTAATGTGAGGGGTGTAGGTAAAAATGATGTTCGAAGAGGTGATGTTGCAGGACGCCCAGACAACCCACCTAGCGTAGCTAAAGAATTCACAGCGCAAATTGTAGTTCTACAACACCCCGGAGTCATCACCATAGGATACACTCCAGTATTCCATTGTCACACTGCCCAGGTCGCCTGTACCTTCCTGGAACTAGTGCAAAAAATGAATCCGGCCACAGGTCAAGTAGAAGAAGAAAATCCTGACTTCCTTAAAACAGGTAACGCCGCTATAGTGAAAGTTAAACCTACCAAACCAATGGTTATTGAAAAAATCAAAGACATTCCTCATATGGGTAGATTTGCTATCCGAGACATGGGTCAAACCGTGGCTGCAGGAATGTGTATAGATATGGTAACCTCTAAATAGGTTTAATAACTTTCTAACCTTCTTTTTTTATTTTTATGGAGGATTTAAATGCATAATGCACGAATTAAACTTACTGGGACAGATCCTGAGAAATTAGCCTACGTATGTGATCAGTTAAAAAAGATCGCTGAACGAACTGGGGTGGACCTCTCTGGACCAATACCATTACCCACCAAAAAATTAGTGGTGCCTACTAGAAAATCACCTGATGGTGAAGGCAAAGCTTCCTGGGAAAAATGGGAACTTAGAATTCACAAAAGATTAGTGGGTATTGAAGCTGATGAAAGGGCCATGCGACAGGTTATGAAGGTCAACGTTCCAGATAACGTGAGTATTGAAATTGAATTAAAGAGCTAAATGCAATTCTATTGCAGATAGCCCAAATACTATTTTTTAGCTAAGAATATATTTTTGAATGCCGGGATAGTCTAGTCTGGTAAGGCGCGGGACTTGAAATCCCGTGGAGATTCTCTCCGCCTGGGTTCAAATCCCAGTCCCGGCGTTATATTACATTCTTTTTTAACATATATCATATATATTTTTTAAAATTATTTTTAATTAATTAATTTTTTAATCAAGTTTTCATTATTATTTTTCTAAGAAATAAAATTAATAATATTATTTATATACATAAAAAAAAACAATGGAAATTAAATTTATTTTAGAACCTAATCTATCTTAAAAAGGGGCTTAAAAACTTCTCAGGAGCAATCAGCATGGACGATATAAAAGTCATCGACTTAAACCCGGATAATATCTCAGATTATGGGGTTTGCGGGTATAAAGACTTAAAAAAACATGTAGAGTTAAGGAAAAAAATTGACTGGTTCCAGGAATACTATCCTAAAGGATTGAGAATTAAGATAGTAGTTTCTAAAAAGGGTGGTTATCAGGGTATGCTGGAATATATTCCCGGAGAATATGCTCATCGTCCAGTTGATGCGGAGGGGTATTTGTTTATTCACTGCATTTTTGTGGGTTTTCGCAAAGAATTTAAAGGCAAAGGATTGGCTACACTACTACTGGATGAGTGTATTATAGATGCTCAGGATAAGGATCTGCAGGGGGTGGCAGTAGTTACTCGAAAAGGCCCTTTCATGGTTGGTAATGACCTATTCTTAAATAAAGGCTTTGAAGTGGTGGATAGTGCTAAACCAGATTTTGATTTACTGGTTAAAAAGTTCGATGCTAAATCAGAAAATCCTAAATTCAGGAGAGACATGGATAAGTCTTTAAAAGAATACTCGGACGGATTAACCATTCTCCGTTCAGTCCAGTGCCCCTATACTGAGAAAAATGTTAAGGGTATTATAGAATCCGCTCAAAATAAATATAAACTAAAAACTACATTGATTGATTTAAATGATGCCCATGATGTTCAAAATTCACCCTGCCCTTTTGGATCTTTTTGTCTTATCTATAATGGCGAAATATTAAGTTATCATCCCATTAGCAAGACTAGATTTGAGAATATAATGAAAAAAATGATTAAATGAAGGATAATTAAGTTTTTCTATTCAAAAATTAATTATTTTTTCCTAAACTGGATTTTTCCTCTATAAGAACTATTATTAATGATCTATAAACGATAAATAATTCTAAAGTTATTATAAATAGGCCATAATAATATGATAAACCACCTCCCTGGTACTACGCAGAATACAGATAGATTTGGATTATTCTCACTCTGAAAGCGCATTAAAATATAATGATGAGCATCGAAATATGGGAGGATAAAAATATAAAGGTCAAATTATCCATTAAATTTGGGAATACGGTATGGGGAGCTGATGATAAGAATAAATATTCCCAATATGTTTCCCAATTATTAGGATAAAAAAATTATTCTAAAAAATATGGATATCACTTATACCTTACGATAACTAAAAAAGGTCAGGCTATTTATTAGATGAAATTTAATATATATTGATCAGGCCGAGATAGTCTAGTCTGGTAAGGCGCAGGATTCGAAATCCTGTTGAGCTTTTGCTCGTCCTGGGTTCAAATCCCAGTCTCGGCGTATTATTTTTTTATTTTTGATTTTAGATAAAAATTATATTAAAAAATGCAGAATTATTTGTTTTAATCATTTTTTCGAAAAATTCTTTTTCCATAATTGTTTTTAATTCTATAGAAAAATAAATAAATCTACAGTTTTAGAATCTGCTAGATTTATGCATAGTTATTTATTATTATTATTACAGATAAATAAATATTTAATTTTCTTAAAAATCTATCTGGTCCATTGAAAAATACTAAAATTTCTTATTTTTCAGGGGTTTTACCTAGTTAGAATTAGTTTCTGTGGTTTATAATAAGTATTAGTTACTATTTAATATAACATGTAACTTGTGGAGAAAAATGGCTAAATTAGAAAAATTAAGCTCCATTAAAGAGTATTTTACCTTAAAAAGTAAGATTTATGGAGCTAAAAATGTGGGTTTATTGATTGATGGGCCTAATATGCTTCGAAAAGAATTTAATTTAGATTTAGAAACCATAACAAATTTGATAGCTGATAATGGAAATCTTAAAGTAGCTAAAGTTCTTTTGAATCAGTATGCTTCTGATAAGCTAATTGAAGCAATTGTAAATCAAGGTTATTCTCCGTTGATTGTAGCTGGAGATATAGATGTTCAATTGGCGTTAGAAGCATTTGAATTAATTTATAATCCAGGTATAGATGTAATTGCATTGATGACTCGTAACGCTGATTTTCTACCATTGCTGCATATTGCTAAAGAAAAAGGAAAAGAAACCCTGCTCATAGGTGCAGAACCTGGTTTAAGCATAGCTTTAAAAAATTCAGCAGATTCTACCATTGTCTTTGATTCCAAAAAAGTACAAAAAAAATTTTAATCAAAAATCAATATTTTAATAACTTTTTCTACAAAACATCTTTAAAGAAAAATAAAAATTTAAAAATTAATTTTTTAAATACTTTCACCTAGAAATTCTAAAAAAACCAGGACTTATGCTGATTTTTTCTCTATGGAGTTTTAGATAATGATAAGCCGTTTTAGATAATGATAAGCCATAGCTCTGATGACTTCATCGGCATTCATAATTGCAAATATTAGTATACTGGTGCATTAGGCATCTTCAGCTTAATCAGCACCTTTAAAATTTTTTTTAAAAAAATAAATTTTTTTCCTGAAATTAGGGAAAAAAATGGTAATCATTTATTCCATAGACTCTAATTTTTCAGGAAAATAGGTATCTACTACATATTCCAATCCGTATTTAGAGAAAGATTGTTGTTCTGCTTTTTTATTAATTTTAAGCATTTTTTTGATTTCTGTTATCCAAACATCATCCCGGTAACGGGGATCTTTCAGTAGTTCTTTCAAACGCAGCACATCGATATCTTTCAGGGGATCTGTGGGTAGATCATAATTTATGATATCGCTGGCTGTAACTCCAAGATATTTGGCATCAGGGGTGGCTAGTTGATGGTTTACATGGGCCAGTTTAGCACTTCCGGATATTATTACCATGGCGATGTGAAATCCCCATGGATCACCGTCATTACAAATATAAACTGGTATTTTAAGTTCTTCATTTACTCGCTTCAAGAATCTTCTGGTTGCCCGGGCAGCCTGTCCTTTCAATCCTACAACTAAGGTTTCAAATTTTTTATAGGCTTCTTCCTGCACCATCCGATGGAACATACCCATGGTTTCAACTGCAATCACTCTTTTTACGTCGTGTTCTACAAATTCCACCTCATCAATTGTAGGGGATATGGTGTAACCAGATTTACCAGCTCGCATGGCATCAATTTCAATATCTCCTTCTAGGAGTTTTAATTTACCATAGACTGATGCTCCATCTTCTTCAGGCATTAATCCTAAATCTTCCCGAGTCATGCCCAGAGTAACTTCTAAATCTTCTCCAATAATATTGGATTCCTGCTGATCTCCAAAATCTACATCCCATCCTTCAGAAACATAATATAATTCCCTGAGAGTGGCTGTTTTTTCCCTTTCCACCAAGTCTTTACAGAAATTTGCCATGTAAACCATCTGAGCAATCTTTTTGATTTGTTTTACATTACCCAGTGAACGTTTACCATAACGATCTCCTAAAATATAGTGACGTTTATTTTCATCGTAAAGAATGTTGGAGGTTCCTCTTGAGGGTACTTTGATGTAGGGAACTTTATTTTGACTAACTTCTTCGATGATGTTTGTTCCTAAACTTTTAAGTTTATTGGCTGCAATCTCTTTTTTATTCATCTACAACCTCTCCTAATAGTTCTGCTTTTGCTCTTCGTGTAACTTTGGCCAATACATGCTCATATTCAGGGATTCCTGTTTCAGCTAAAGCAGCTGCTTCTTTAAGAATTATAGGTACATAAGTTTCGAAGATTTTAGAACGCATTTCTTCTTCTTTAGCAGCTTTTTTAGCCCTTAAGTATTTTTGAAGTTTGCGAGCCACTTTCATGGAAGATTGACGCACTTCATGTAAAATTTCAGGTTCAGGCGCCACACTTTGTTTACCAGTGGAAAGGTAGGGCACATTGGTAGAAACAATATTTACAAATACTGTTATAGGGGCATTTTCAAGATCTTTTATACCATATCGCTTCCAGTCTATACTCTTTAAAGCTTCGGTAATAGCACAACTTCCCTGATCAAAGGTTAACGGCACTCTATTGGCAAAGCGCATTATTTCTGCTTTGCGTTGATCACCTACTATCCTACCTGCCTCTCCACCATAGGCAATAGCTGATTCTATGATGAATGCTACTCCTCCCTTATAAGTCACGGGCTTTCGAGTGGTGGCGGTAACAAATTCTGGTTGTAATATTTCTATTAATCCTTTTTCTATCTGATCAAATCCGATAGGTATCAACCCAGATGTAGGAGGAGCCATAAACTCCATTTTAGAGAATAAATCCACGATTTTTTCAGCTTCTTCCCATTTCATATCTTTAGGTCTTTTATTAAGATCTATACCTGTTTTTTCTTCAATCTCGTTTACTCTTTTGGTGGACATCCTGGATAGAGAACTGGTAAGTAGACTTCTAAATCGACGTTTATCAGTATGCTTAGCCATAAAAATAAGGTCATCAGCAGTAACTCCTTTTGGATGTGGTAACACTTCTTTTGGAAGTGGGGGTATGATCTCGGTGGCCCGATTGAATATATATTTACGGCCAGTGGGATCTCGGAAAGTTATTTTGGCATGAGGATTGGCAATAATGGTTCTTCGAATGTATTCGTATGCCCCCTGTTCTGAAAGAGAATACGATACATCCTTGAAGTGTAATTCAACACACACTCCTGTTTCTTTAACTTCAACTTCTTTTTTATCCAGTATAAGACCCATATTAGTTTTAACATCCATTTTGAGGATCATCTGAACGCCTTTAAGTTTACCATTCTCGGTATATCCAGATATGATTTTAGCGGGCTTACCTGTAGTCATCTGGGAAAGTAAAACACATCCACTACAACCTAAACCCTGCTGACCTCGGGATTGTATATTTCTGAATTTGGAACCAGCAAACATGGTACAAAAAACACGGGTGATAAAATCTTCAGGAATACCTGGTCCATTATCAATATGCTTTAATATATAATGATCCTTATCCACTCTTTTAAGATCTATTTTTATTTCAGGGAGTATACCTGCCTCTTCTGCAGCATCAAAACTATTGGTTATAAATTCATGAAAAACAACAGTAAGAGATCTTATTTTTCCTGAAAATCCTAACATCTGTTTATTTTTTCTAAAAAATTCAGATGCGGTTAATTCTTGAAACTCTTCAAAGAGTTCTCCAGCTTGTCTAGCCAAAATTACCCTCCTTATAATTTTTTTTATAGTTTAATCTAGGATCTAATTTTTTGTACAATAATAATAGTGTAAAAAAGGCTTATCAAAACATTAACATATACACCAATTAGTCCTGATTATAGTTAACTAACTAACAGTATTAAAATACTTGCATTTAAAATTAATTAAAATTAAGGTTTCACACTTTACTTATTTTAGGTGAATAGTTTCCTGAAAGTCTTTCATTTTAAGGTCTTGCTTTTTCTTTTCCAGAAAAGAATATACTGACTTGTGTCTGGATCCACTAAGAAGCATTTCAACTGCTTCTTTAGCTATCATTACACTTTCAATATTTCCAATTAAAGAAACGGTTTTACCATAAATCGAAATATCTACACCGGTCATTTCCTTTATAATTTGACGAGTTCGACCCTCTCTACCGATTATTCGGCCCTTTTGACGAGCCATAGCTTTTTTAGACTTACCTAGATAGTCGGTGAGTTTTATTATATCCAGGGCTACTTCATCATCTAAGAGCCGTAAAGATATTTCGGGATTAAATCCCCTACCAATAGCCTTTACCACGCTACGTGTTTTCCAGGCAGATAAAGGATCTTTCATGTTTTCATCAGGAATTATAGAAACAGTACCTGTTTCACTATCTATATCCAATTTTGTTTGCGTTAATTTTTCTATTTCGTTTTTAACTTCTCCTTGTTTCCCTATTAAAACCCCTACTCTTTCCCGGGGAATCTTAAGATACTCGGTGTTGGGCATAGATTATCATCTCGATATATTTTTGAATTAATAATGTTACCTTACTTGCTGAAAGCTATTTGATCAGCTTTCAGGATTCAATGATTAAAATACTTTTAAAGGATATTGTGTTATCAAAATAATAGGTTGTTTCAAATTACTTAAATGTTAAATTTAATTTATAAATAAATTATCAATTGATACCATCTTATAAGCCATATAAATCATATACTACAGGTTAATGCCCTGTATAAGCTAGTTTTTATAATTAGATCATTTATTATATTATGTAATTATCATATAATAAGGTTTTTCCTGTTTTTAATTATAAATTTCAAGTTTTAATTCTTCAATTGTTTTAGAAATACCAAATTTCTTAAAATAAAGAGCTATGTTTGCTAGGTCTCTTTCTAAAAGTTCTCTAGATAAGGGATGATCCACTACAAGTGACTGGGACATGTCAATAATAACCATTTTCTCTTCATAATTTAATACGTTAAAAGCAGATAAATCCCCATGAACAAGTTTTGCATCGTAATATAACTTTTTTATGGATTTTAATAGGCTTTTAAATGCTTTATCTGGATTATCAGGCGGTTTATTTATTAGTAAGGGTGCGGGGTTTCCTTCTTCATCTCCAATAAATTCCATTAAAAGTACATTATTTTTGGCTAAAATTGGTTTAGGTACTTTAATTCCTGCTTCATAAGAACGTTTTAAGTTTCTATATTCTTTATTAACCCAAGTGAATACTAATTGCCTTTTATTAGTTGTTCTTACTTTAAAACGAGGATCTCCCTGGATATAATATTGCATCTTTTTAAAATCAGAAGTGTTAATTCTGTAAATTTTAACCGCCAGAAAGTTACCCTCTTCATGCACACCTTTGAAAACATTAGCTTCTTTCCCGGTGCTGATAGCACCTTTCAATAAATTCAGATAACCACGGTTAGCTAGTTTGTATAGGGTTTCCAGAGTATTTTGATCAAATACTTCACTGGCTACACGTCGATCTTCAACGCCTTTCAATCTTTTTTCACCCAGTATTTTTCTAAGTGCTTGATCTGCTTTGGAAACTTTAGGATCCATTATTTAATTCCTATAAATGTTTATAAAAAAATTATTTAATCAATAATCTTCTTAAGTAATATATATTTATTAGAATAATTATGATCTAAGGTATCAAAATAATAGTATATTTTAAAAAAAAATACTTATCAGAGGGTTAAGTAACCTCTTTTTTCTAACCAATTAGCTTCGGTGCGGGTGTATCTCCAAACAACATCTGCTTTTTCGTCACTCTGAAATTCCCATGGTTTTATTAGTACTACATCACCTTCTCTTATCCATATCCTTTTTTTCATCTTTCCAGGAATTCTGGCCAGTCTAATTTTGCCGTCACTACTGCGTACCTTTAATTTACCATGACCTAATATTTGTTCTACCATGGCCGGAATTTCTCCTTTACGTGGAGTTCTAACTCTTCTTGGTTCGGTTGATCCATATCCTCTACTCAAAAACTCTCCTCCTAATTTCTCTAAAAAAATGTGTTTTTTTAATTGAAAATTAATAATATGATGATTTAATCAAATATTCTTTATAGATTTAATAATTATAAGATTCCTCTCTTATATAATGGTTTATAATATATGTATGCTAATTTCAGATACATCTATCATAGATATTATACGCACACTCCTTTTAGTTTAATACATTCTGGAAAAGAATATAATTTATAGTAGGTGATTTGGATGGGAAGCGAGTTTTTGAAAACAAGGGATATTTCCCAAGTAGATACTATTTTGAAAGACTTATTTGAAAAATTATATGTTGAACCTAAATTTGATAAAGTAAGCTTAGATCATGCTCTCTTTAGAGTTTTAAGCGATGATATCTATGCTTCTATAAATTTACCTCCTTTTGATCGAACTCTTAGGGATGGATTTGCTGTAAAGGTTCAGGATACTTTTAATGCCACAGAAGAAAATCCGGTTACCTTAAATCTTTTAGAAGTGATAGGGGCTGGTGATGTCCCTCAAAAAGAAATAAAAACGGGTTATTGTAGTGAAATAAGTACTGGTGCTCCTATCCCTAAAGGCGCTAATGGTGTAGTGATGATTGAATTTTCTGAAAAAGAAGGTGATAAAGTTCACCTATTTAAAACTTCTTATCCTGGACAGTTCATTGCCCTGAAGGGTTCGGATATTGAAAAAGGAGATTTAGTACTTAAAAAGGGGACTATCCTCAGTCCAGAGAAAATCGGGGTCTTATCTGCATTGGGATTCTCTAAAATAAAAGTAGACAAGAAAATGAAAGTAGCTATTATTTCCACCGGTAATGAGCTTCTCAGTGCCGAAAAGCAACTAGAATATGGCAAAATATATGATGTGAATTCCTTAGCCCTTCATGCTGCCTTAAAAACTTATGGCACTAACCCTGTTATTAAAGGCATAGTTCCTGATGAATATGAGGTCCTGAAAAATACCATAAAAAATAGTTTAAATGACTTTGACCTTATAATCACCTCAGGAGGGACTTCTGCTGGTGCAGGTGATGTATTAAGATTGGTTTTAGATGATTTAGGAAAAGTAATGGTGCATGGAATTACAATGAAACCAGGAAAACCAACTATCATAGGAGAAATTGATCATAAATTAATAGTGGGACTTCCTGGAAATCCCAGTGCAGCTTTAATAGTATTAGATGTTTTATTAGCACCTCATTTAAAAAGTTATTCTGGTTTAACTGATAAGGCTTCCTCTAAAATAAATCTTCCTCTTTCTACCAGATTTCATTCTGCAAGGGGCAGAATACAGTATGTTCTCATAAAGGTCGTAGATAACAAAGTTCATCCAATCTTAAAGGATTCAGGAGCAATCAATGCTCTAGTAGAAGCTGATGGATATATTACTATACCTAAAAATGTGGAATTAATTGCAGAAGGTACAAACGTAGATGTAATCCTGTTTGATGATTTCTCTATTAATTTATCCTGAGATCCTGTAAAACAGACAATTAAGAATAAAAAATACTATAATTTCAAGTTTAATTTTTTAATCTAACTAAAATATTTTATAATATAACTTATAAAACCATTTTTCATGACATCGGATATGGTTGCAGCCAGTTTTTTAATCTTAGGCTTGATTTTACTCATAGGTAAATGGATAAGAGTGATTACTCCGCCCCTACAAAAACTTTTTCTACCAAGTTCAATCATCGGCGGATTTTTAGCTCTTTTTCTAGGATCAGAAGTACTGGGTAACCTGATACAGTGGTTGGGTTGGGAAAATACATTTCTGGCTAATGGTATTTTTCCCAATGAAATTTTAATGGTATGGGGAGTTTTACCTGGTATTTTTATTAATATTATTTTCGCCTCACTTTTTCTAGGTAAAAAATTACCTAATATTAAAGAATTGTGGCGTATAGCCGGTCCCCAAATAGCACATGGCCAGACCATTGCCTGGGGACAATATGTATTGGGATTATTACTAACGCTGCTTATATTAACTCCCTTTTTTGACATAGAACCTATGGCTGGTGCTTTAATCGAAATTGGTTTTGAAGGTGGACACGGAACAGCCGCTGGAATGGCTGGAACCTTTGAAGAATTGGGATTTCCAGGTGGTACTGATTTGGCACTAGGTCTGGCCACTATCGGTATAATCTTTGGGGTGGTTCTGGGAATTATATAAATGAATTATGCTGTGAAAAAAGGCAAAACCGAAATAATAACTGAGGATCGTGAAATATCACTTAAAGAACAGGCAGGTATAGTTGAATTTGATAATAGAGTTTCTGCAGGTAAATTGACAACCAGAGCTGAGTCTATAGAGCCATTATCATTACATTTTGCCTATGTGGGGGTAGCCATAGGTATAGGGTATCTTATTCTAGAAGCGCTAATTTTATTAGAAAATCTTACCTGGGGTCCTTCCACTGGAGTTTATGTTTTGGAATTTATTCCTCTTTTTCCCTTTGCTATGTTTGGAGGTATATTACTTCAAATCTTTCTAGATAGATTTGATATTTACCGCACTCTAGATAGGGATTTAATTGTTAGGATTCAGGGATTATCATTAGACGTATTGATTGTAAGTGCTATTGCCACTCTATCATTAACCATCATAGGAGAAAACCTGATACCCTTTTTAAGCTTGGCAGCGATAGGTATAATCTGGAATTTAGTGGCTTTAATATATTTAACTCCACTTATGATCCCTACTTACTGGTTTGAAAGAGGTGCAGGTAATTTTGGCCAATCCATGGGTATGACTGCTACTGGCATTCTTTTAATGAAATTGGCTGACCCAAAAAATGAAACTCCTGCCCTGGAAGGTTTTGGTTATAAGCAATTACTCTTTGAGCCTATTGTAGGTGGAGGAATCTTTACCGCAGCATCGGTGCCTCTTATATTCCAGTTCGGGCCAGTCGTAGTGTTGATATTCTGCTTTATAATGCTGATAATATGGTTAATTATCGGCATATTTTCCTTTAGAAAAAAATGAAGAGTTAATCATTTAAACTAGTTTTAATAAGAACTAATTTTAAAACTATTTTTTTATAATTTAAATTTATTCAGCTTAATTTAAGCTTTTCCAGGGAATTTAATAATTCATCTATATGGTGAACTACGGGCTGGTTTAATAGTTCTTTTATATGGGGCCGCATAACCATTATTACTTTTAAACCCAGCTCCAGCGCTGCCTCTACTTTGGTGATTGTTCCACCGGTTTCTCCACTTTCTTTAGTAATTATCAGTGCCACGCCATATTCCTGCATCAAGGCTTTATTAAAATTTTTGCTGAAGGTACCCTGCATTCCAATAATATGTTCTTGTTTTAAACCTAACCTTAAACATTCCTTTACAGAATCCAATGCAGGTAAAACCCTAATATATACTTTATCTGGAGAATTATAGGTTAAAATTTCTTTTAAATTAGATACTCCAGCTAAATGAAGTATATTACCTTTATTTATTTTAGAAGCAAGTATAGATGCTTTTTCAAAAGAATCTGTCTTGAAAATTAATGGATCCTTTTTTATTTTAATGGAAGGCCTTTCAAAACGTATGTATTTTATTCCACTATGTTTTGCAGAATTCAAGGCATTTTTAGTAGCTTCTACAGCAAATGGATGGGTGGCATCAATTAACAATTTGATATTTTTATCTTTAATCAAATTCAATAGATCTTCTTTGGATAGTCTTTGGGATATCACTTCTTGTGCTCCAGCAGCTGAGGAGAGTTGAGAACCATGATTGGTGGTGGTGGTTGCTATTATATAGTTTTTCTTACTTAGTTTAGTAATTATTTCAGTTCCATCTCGAGTTCCACTCATCACCAGAATAATCATGGAATCATCTTCCTGGATATTTTTTCACTTAGCAAAATAGTGGAAGAAACTAAAATTATCAAAAGCCAATCTGTGATAGATAAAACAGTGGTTTGGAATATATCCTGTAAGAAAGGAATATAAATTACCATTAACTGTAGTAGCAATGATGCCGAGATTGCTAAAAATAAAAATCTATTGGAAAAACCGGTTTTTGATTTACAATTAAAAACATTAAATATTTGAAACATAACAAAAACAGTGAAAGCTACTGTACGCGCTTGAATTTCACTTCCGCCCAGGGAAAATTGGTATACATAGAGGAGTAAAGTTCCCAGGGCCATTATCGCTCCTGCAAAAATAATTCGTAATAAATTATTCAATGGTAAAATGTTTTCTTTATGAGGTTGGCGTTGCATAATATTTTTTTCGGAAGGTTCCACTCCTAAGGATTGTGCTGGAGGCCCATCCATAATAATATTAATCCATAAAATTTGAATGGGATTGAAAGGAAGGGGAAGGTTGATCAGTGAAGCAGATACAATGGTTATGATGGCTCCTACATTGGTTGATATCTGGAATTTAACAAATCTTCGAATATTATCAAAAATGGTTCTACCCTCCTGCACAGCTTTTACTATGGTGGCAAAATTATCATCTTGTAAAACCATATCTGATGATTCTTTAGCCACATCAGTACCTGTAATACCCATAGATATTCCTATCGCTGCTTTTTTTAAAGCAGGTGCGTCATTTACCCCATCACCTGTCATTGAAACTATGTTATCTTTTTTTTCTAAGGCGTCGACTATACGCACTTTCTGCTCTGGGAAAACCCGAGCATAAACCTTCACTTCTTCAACTATTTCTTCAAATTCTTTATCATTCATCTTTTCTAATTCAGGACCAGTTAAAACTCTATTGTCTTCTTCTAGAATACCAATTTCTCGAGCTATTGCAGCTGCAGTATCACGATGATCTCCAGTGATCATCACTACCTCAATACCAGCTTTTTTACAGGTCTT
>PWMT01000097.1 GCA_003558085.1 Methanobacteriaceae archaeon | reverse complement strand
TTGTAAAATTTGTTGGTGCACCCTCCAAAGAAGAGTTGATGCAAGCCATTAAAGAAGAATTAAATGAATAAACTATTCTTTTTTTATCTAATTTTTTTTGGTAGTTGATTAATGTTTTCTGAAAATAAAAGACTTTCCTATGGTATCACCACAGGAAGTGCTGCGACCGCAGCTTCCTTGGCTGCTATAATGTCTGTAAAAGGAATAAAAGATATTAAATCTGTAAAAATTAATGTTCCATTTGGTGAACTCGAAATAGAAGTTAATTCTATTGAAAAAATAGATCCTTTTACTGCTAAGGCCTCTATAATAAAAAAACCCTATGGTGATCTGGACGTTACTATTGATCTGGAAATAATTGCCGAAGTTATAATAAATAAAACTCAGAATATTTCTATAAAAGGAGGAAAGGGTGTTGGAGAGATCACTAAACCTGGACTGCAGATTCCAGTAGGTGAGGCTGCTATTAATCCCATACCCCGGTCTTTGATTAAAAAACATGTACGAAAATTTCTTCAGGAAGGGGAAGGGGCTGAAATAATTATATCCATTCCCCAGGGAGAAGAAATGGCTACTAAAACCATGAATCCTCGTTTAGGGATCCAGGGTGGTCTTTCCATTTTAGGAACCACCGGCATATCACGCCCCATGTCCGATGCTGCTTATAAGTATTCTCTGGAATGTCAACTAGATGTGGCTTTGGCACTGGGTTACCAAGAATTAATCTATGTTCCTGGTAACATTGGTGAAAATTTAGCACTGCAAACAATGCCTGTTCAAAGGGATCAGATTATTCAGATGAGTAATTTTGTGGGTTATATGCTAGAACAAGCAGTAAAAAAGGATATTAAGAGATTAACTATTTATGGACATGCTGGTAAACTGGTAAAGATAGCTGGAGGCATTTTCAACACCAAACATTCCGTCGCTGATGCACGTCGAGAAATAATAACAGCACATGCAGCACTACAGGGAGCATCAGTAGAACTAATTCGTAAATTATGCTGTGCAAAAAGCACTGAAGAAATGATTGATCTTTTAAATAAGGAAGGTCTGGAGAAAAAAGTTTTCCAGAGCATATCCCTAGCCATAAAAGAAAAAGTTCAGGATCGCTTTCCCCTGGAAGTGGAAGTTATTATAGTGCGTATGGATGGTACTTTTTTAAATTAATGCCTGATGCTTAGAATTAATAGTGCCCTTAAATTAAAATTTGATAATTAAATATTTTAAGCATAAGCATATCCTATATAAAAAAATGACAAGGTTAAATGAATGAAAGTATGTATGATAGGTCATTTCCCTCCTCATTTAGGGGGGATTGCTTCTTATGTTTACCTGTTATCCCAGGCCCTAGTGGAAAGAGGAGATGAGGTTTATGTAATTACTTATCCCTCTTCTAAAAAAGTTAATGATCCTTCTATTCATGTTGAATTTGCACCTACACCTTCTATTAAAGGATTAAGAGGATTTTTTTTTACTATAACCGCCACCTGGAAACTGATTAGGATGGTTCAAAGTAAAGAAATAGATCTAATTCACGCCCATTACTTAATGCCTCCGGGATTAGTAGCGATTTTAGCTGGTTTATTAACCAGGAAAAAAGTCTTTATTACCTTACATGGATCTGATGTGTTTTTATTATCCACCAAAAAAATTTTAAAACCGATTTACAATTTCATTTTAAAACAAGCCGATGAAGTCTTTGTGGTTAGTGAATCCCTTAAGGAGGAGTTATTAAAAACCGGCCTTCCAGAAATTAAGCATAAATTAAAGATTACTTGGAATGGGGTGGATGTGGATAAATTTAATCCTGAAAAAAATGGTAAATTTAAAAATAAGATGGGTATACCTCAGGAAAAACCCATAGTATTATTTGTAGGGAATTTAGTCCAACAGAAAGGAGTTAAATATCTTTTAAAAGCGAAAAAATACATAAAAAAACCTGTAATTATAGTTATTGTAGGAGGAGGTCCTCTCATAGAAGATTTAAAAGCTATGAAGAGGCAGGAAAAAATTGAAGATGTGATTTTCACTGGTCCGCTTGATGATATTAGTCAGGTGCTGCCAGATGCTGAAATATTGGTATTGCCTTCCCTATCCGAAAGCTTTGGAATTGCTCTTTTAGAAGCTATGGCCTCTGGAAAACCTGTAGTAGCTACGAAAGTAGGTGGGATACCTGAACTGGTAGATGATGATGTAGGTATATTAGTTGAACCTCGCGATCCAGTGTCTTTAGCTAAGGCTATAGATTTTATTCTTTCTAATAAGAATTTAAAGCAAAATATGTCCATAAAAGCTCGTGAAAAAGCATTAAAATATGCTCATATAGAAGTACCATATTAACTTCAAATTTTTATTTTTTTTTATACCTAAACATCCTAGATAAAAATTCAAATTCCTACTTTTATTATACCTAAACATCCTAGATAAAAATTCAAATTCCTACTTTTATTATACCTAAACATCATAGTATTTAATAGAATTAAATTAATAACTATTTAACTTCGATGCGCTAACTCTAAAAAAAAAACCATATCTAAAAAGGACTAAACTAGTACTATTAAGGAGAATTTATATGGAAAAAAAAGAATTTACTCATTTAACCTCTAAGGGAGTTCATATGGTAGAGGTAGGTCATAAACAAGTCCTGAAAAGAGAGGCTATTGCTAGTGGAAAAATTTTTCTCCAAGAAGAAACCCTAGATCTTATCCAAAAAAATGCTCTAGATAAGGGAAATGTTTTAACTACCTCGCAAATTGCAGCTATAAATGCAGTTAAAACCACTTGGAACCTGATTCCACTCTGCCATCCTCTAGCGATAAGTGGTGTGGAAGTGAACTTTGAACAACACAAGGACCATATAAAAGTGGAGGTAGTAGTAAATTCCACTGGAAAGACTGGAGTGGAAATGGAGGCACTAACAGGGGTTAGTGTAGCATTATTAACGATCTGGGATATGGTTAAAAGTGTGGAAAAAGATAAAGAGGGCCAATATCCATTCACTGTAATTAAAGATATAAGAGTACTGGAAAAACAAAAAGAAGATATTTAATTTAATATTATTTAAATTAGTAAGTGCTGATATAATGGAAATTCACGATTATACTTTAGAGAAAATAATTAAGGAATGTTATCCTCATATACAATATTTAAATCCTGCCCAAAAAGCAGTTCTTGAATCCGGATATATGGAAGCAGAAGATAACTACATTATAGCCATACCCACTGCCAGCGGTAAAACACTTTTAGGAGTTATGGCTGCTCTTAAAGCTCTTTTAAACCATGGGAAAGTAATTTATGCTGTTCCTCTTATTTCTATACAAAATGAAAAATTAAAGGAATTTAAATCACTGGAAGAACAAGGATTTCGGGTTGGTCGTCATCCACACTCCAGTGATCTTGCAGTGATGGTTTTTGAATCTTTTGATTCACTCACCCGATTTTACTGGAACAACTTACGTGAAGTGGATCTATTGATTGTAGATGAATTTCATATGATTGGAGATTATAGTAGAGGGCCTACCATTGAATGTGCTATTACTCGTTCCCATATTATCAATCCTAGTCTACGTATCATTGCTCTTTCAGCCACTTTAAGGAATATGGAAGAAATTGCTGGCTGGTTAAATGCCCAAGTAGTGGAGCACAATTACCGTCCAGTTCCTCTACACAAAGAAGTGCTTAATACTGAAATGTTCAATACCAAAAATAAAAATGAGGTTATAGTTAAAATCATGGAAAAAGGTTTGAAAGAAAATTCCCAAATTTTAACTTTTGTTTCCACCCGACGCTTTACTGAAGCCCTTGCCAAATTTGTAGCTGATAAAATAGAAAATAAGCTACCTAAAACGAAAAAAAAAGTATTTCAGGAAGTAGCCCGCAAAATCCTGAAAGTTCCTGAAAAAAAAGGTTCTAGGCCGACAAATATTTGTCTGAAATTGGCTGATTCAGTTAAAAATGGTGTGGCCTTCCATCATGCCGGTCTTTTTAGTGAACAAAAAGAGATTATAGAAGATGAATTTCGCTCAGGTAATTTAATCATGATTACAGCCACTCCCAGCCTAATGTATGGGGTTAATCTACCTTCCCGGAGTGTGGTGATTAGAGATTATACTCGTTGGACTTTTCAAGGGCCACAGAAAATACCGGTTTTTGATTATGAACAGATGTCTGGTCGTGCTGGTCGTCCCCAATACGATGATGTAGGCTATTCGTATCTGATTGCCAAGACCCTGGATGAAGCTTATGATTTACAAGAACTATATGTAAACGGAGAAATAGAATCCACTAATTCTAAACTTATTGAGAATAAAGACGCAGTTTATAGGCAAATAATAGCCCAAATAGCATCGCAAATGGCTAAAAATCCGGTGGAGATTCAAGAATTTTTTGCAGAAACCTTTTATGGGCATCAAATGCAAAACAATCCCTATATGAATACTTTTGCAGCAGAAAGTTTAGAATATGAAATAAACACTGCTCTGGATTTTTTAATGCAAAATGGGATATTACAGGCCACTCCTGAAGGTTTGAAAACCACTGAACTGGGTTTATTAATTGCAAAATCTAATTATACTGTGGAAACTGCAATTAAATTTAAAGAATTTGCTTCTACTATGGATGAATTAGATATTTATCAATTAATTTATCAGTTATCTCACAGTCCAGATTTACCTCTAATTTCATTTAAGGGCCGTAAAAGTAGGGAACCCATACGAGAAAAACTTTCCAGTAAAGGTATATTTGCCATGGATATGCAGAATCCTGAAGCCACCGCTGCTTCCCTTATGGAATGGATTGAAGAGAGAAATGAATATGAAATAGAAAATGCATTTCACGTTTATGCCGCCAGCACCCGGAGATCCGCCTATGAGGCTTCCAAGTTACTAAAATTTTTCAGGGATATCTGTCAGGTACTAGGAATTTATAATCCAATCCAAGAGATAAACATCCTCTCCGCACGATTTTATTATGGTGTAAAAGAGGAATTAATACCTCTAGTTTTGGGTGTTAAAAGATTAGGCCGTAAAAGGGCTCGGGCTCTTTTTAATAGATTTGGTGAAGATTTAAGACCTTTTACCGAGAAAGAATTGCAAAAAGTGGATGGCATAGGTCCTAAATTAGCAGCAGCTATTCGAAAATATGCGGAAAATTGAAATAAGAGATATAATCTCTATGAGCATTAATCATATCCATCCAGATTAATGGTGATTGCATGATCCAAAAACTGGAAGAACTAAAGTTTACTCATAAAATAAGTAAAAATGAATTATTAAAAATATTAAAAAAGGAAACATCCAAGCTTCATATTAAGGATATAATGGAGGCTAGTTTCTATCTCCATGAAGATGCCAAATTCATGCCCACTCCAGAACGTGAAGATTTCATTGCCCGTTTTACAAAAGCTTTTTTTCTCCGAATTAAAGATATTAACGACGATAAAGAAAAATATTCAGGACTAGTTGATCAGCATAAACTAAAAAAGTTTATAGAGGTCTTAAAGAACCAGAAAACACAGTCCAAATCTCATGCCGAGTTCTGCTTCCTGCATATTGCTATGATTGTGGCCACCTATACTGCTTTTGTAAGAGAAGAACCTATTCACCCTGTAGGTACCAGATTTCCTGGAGGTTTTGTTTTAAGATTTGAAGATGGAATTTATTATTGTCCAGTTAAAGAAAAACAGCTAAATACTCCTGGGGCATTATGTCGTTTTTGTGTTAGCGTGCAGGAAATGGGAGTCTAAATTCATTTTTTAAAACCCCGTATATAATATTAAGGCAGTATAATCTCGGCAATTATTTATCCAGAATTACACATATATTGGCGGCTAATGAAAGATTCAACCGGAACAATTGAATAAGGGGTTTTATTGTTATAAATCGTTACTAATAAATTTATTTAGTAGCGGGATTCTTGGCTATGTTTTCTGTGTGAGGCTAATAACTGACAAGCGCCTGATACCTCAGTATAAATGATTAGTTAGCCTGATTTTTTAGAAAGGAATATTAGAAGTATCCTTTGGTAAATCTTATCTTAACCCAATCCTGACCTCTACTGTTAAGGTATCCTCCTAGTGCGATTAAATACATGAGCACCGGATATAGAATAAAGCGCTGCACACCACCTAATCCTAAGCTAGCTACTAAGGGATTGTTAGGTCCAGTACCCCATAATAGAAGTAGTATAAAAGTGATTAAGGCAATAAACCCTAATATCAAAGATACAGTCACCATGTAAAGGTTAAGACCCAAGCGATACGAAAATATCACTGCTAAGATACCAAATAAAAAAATCAGGGACGCGAATAGGAAGTGTAAGTCCATCTGATAAGCTGGAAAAATTCCCACCCCTATACTACCTATAGAAGCTAATAAAAGGCAGGCTGAAAATAAACGGCACCCTCCACTTTTTAAGATTAGATAAACCGCGATTAAAAAAAATAAACCCATGATAATTACACTCAAATTGAATATGGTTGCTGATGGTTCTACTGGTGGTAGAGTACCAGCCAATTCACTTATGGTGTTAAGGGAAGTACTATAACCTGGAAATTGCGTTTCCGCGAGATTAACTCCAGTAAAAAACTGGATACCTCCAATTATTAGAAAAATACCGGCCAGTTTATAATAATCCTTTTCTGGTTTGAATATGCTTCCCCTTTGAATTTTGATTTAAATACCCCCCTCTTGTAAACTATATGTTTTGATTATTATTAATTATTTTTTTAATCATCTTTATAATTCACGGAAAATGGATTCTTTAGTTTTATATTTATTCTTTTAATTCCATTAAATTAGATTATTTAGAATAGTTATGATGGAAAAATAGAGGCTTAGTTTACCCCCAAGGAATTGTGCACTAAATTATAGTGTTTTATAAAAAAAGTTAGAACCTTATAAAAATCTTTCTAAGAAATTAACTAATTAGTCGCAAATGAGATTGCTTAAATTAATGTAGAAGAAATGAATATGCTTCCAATAGATAAACCATTATTTATGTGGTGAAATGAGTCAAAAATGTTTCACTTTTTTTCTAATAACTAATTGCGGGTTATAAATCTTGTTTTTGTAAAAATCTCTGCCCGGATAATTTAATGGCCATGGATCCTAACGGAGCGGTAAATAATATAGCCAGAACAGATATAGCCAGGATTATATCCCCAGATATAACACCT
>PWMT01000106.1 GCA_003558085.1 Methanobacteriaceae archaeon | reverse complement strand
GTGTGATGAATACTCCTGCGGATACAAAAATATGCTCCCGCTTAAATACTAACATAGTCCTTCCAGAATCACATCTCTTTCAGAAAACTAAAGAGTCTAATAATTATAAATGTTACTATCCCTTAGACCCGGATATAGTAAAAGGAGATAAAGAAAAGGCCTTGAAAAAAATGCCTGAAATATTCAATTTAGAAAAACCAACCATTATCTTTTCTTCTGGATCCACATTATTTGAAAAGATGGCTAAATCAGCTCTAAAAATTTTTCAAGGAGAATTAGAGGCCAATATTGTATTAGTTGGCCATCCTCTAAATGAAGATATATTAAAATTATTAAAGGGAACTAATATAATTTATTTAGGTTATGTGGACTGGATACAGGACTTATTCAAACTGGCAGATGTAGCAGTACTTTCTGGAGATGGAGTAATGATTCACGAAGCAATAGCCTGTAAAGTTCCTATTGTGGCTGTTTCTGGTATTAAATATGGTAGATATCATAACATGGCTCGAGTATTTCCTGGAGCAGTTATAGAGACTTCAATAGATAATTTAGAAGAAATCTTACAACAGTCATTATCTAATATTGATTCCATGAAAGAACAAGCGCAAAAATATGGCCTCGAGGTTTTAAGTTCAGCAGATAGAATTGCCAATATCATTATAAGAGAAGCAAAAAAAGTGAAAAAATAGTCTTGATGAATCTTAATAGTTTAGGCTATAATTATTTTTATCAAAATTTGCTAAAAAATCGCATTAACTTATATATAGAATCAGTGGAAGGATGAGTTTCCACGAATTGGTCAAAATCATAAATTTTTCTTCCTAATCTCATTAATAAGGAAATATAAGCAATATTATTTCGCGCTGCCGGAGCAACTGAAATTAATTCTTTTATGGACCCATTTTCGATATTAATTTTGGTTTTGGTAAAACCGGTTTTACCAGATAATACTCTCCAAAAAGAACCTGGACCAGCAGCACCAGGTATTCTCCCTACTACTTCATTTTCATTATCTTTGGGATCTTCTTTTTTTGAATTTAATAATGCTAGATCATAATCTAAATTTATGGCGTAAGGTAGATAATCATAATTGACTTTATCATCTATTCCCACCGCATTATGGGCTGCTACTCTTCCTTCCATCCTAGCTACTGGTGTTGTTCCTGTTCCTCCAACCACATCGCCAGCAGCATATATATGGGGAGTACTAGTTTCCATTTTGTCATTTACTATAATTTCTCCCCTATCACCAATCTTTACCAAGTCACTAACTAAATCAGAGTTAGGCACTATACCTGTGGCCAATAAAACTAATCCTTCCATTTCACCCTTAGATGTAATAGCCCCATATTCATTTATTTTAATAGTATCTACTTTTTCATAGATATTGGCTTTTTCTAAAAGATTTTCAACCACATATTGTCGTATTTCAGGATCAATTTGTTTTAAAAATATTTTTCTGCAAAGAACATGTACTTCGGACCCTAGAGAAGAAAATATGGAGGCAAATTCAGTGGCAATCACTCCACTTCCAACTATTAATAGTTTATCAGGCACTTCTTTTAGCTTCAATATATCCTGATAAGTTAGGGCATGTTCTGTTCCTTCAATGGGGGGTAGGAAAGGTTTACCTCCTGTAGCTATGATCATTTTATCGTAGTCTAAGGGTTTACCATCTACTATAAGTTGGCCTTTTTGGAACTCTGCTTCAGCATAAATTATCTTAATCCCTGCTTCCAAGGTTTCTTTTTCAAGTATATGTCTAATTTTATTCAAAGTGGTTGTTATACCGGTTACTATGTTTTTATAAGAAAATTCATAATTAAAATTAATAATATTTTGTTCTTGGAAATTAAATGCATCATTCATGAACTTTGCTACATCATTAAGACCAGTTACAATAGTACATCCTTCATTTAAACATGTTCCCCCTATATATGATCTTTCAATTAGAATTACTTCATGATTCATCATCCCTAACTCTAAAGCTGCTGTTCTACCAGCTGGACCACCACCAATAACCACTATTTTCATTTTTATCTCCTGGTTAATATTTCATAATGAAAATGTCTTTTTTCAATACTACTTTTTAGAATTCTATTCTTACATATCTTTATATGTAAGGTTATTTACTAAAATTTATATTACCTAGCTTAAATTATAATTGATTAAGTATCAATAAACTGAATAGATTTGGTTAATTTCTAATTAAGAATGAAAAAGGCTTTTCATGGTCTTTAAATTCTTAAAAAAAAATTATAAAAATTGGAGAGATATTTAAATGTGCATTGCGGCACCTGCTCAAATAATTGAAATCAATGATGATGATAATATAGCTGTTGTAGATTTTGGCGGAGTTCGTCAACAAGTGAAATTGGATTTAGTCGATGATGTGGAAGTAGGACGATATGTTTTAGTCCATTCCGGTTATGCAATTGAAGTTATGAGTGATCAAGCTGCAAAAGAATCTTTAGAAGCATGGGATGAACTTTTAAAGGCTTTAGATGAAGAAGATCAGTATCAATCATCCTAATTATTTCTTATTTTTTTATTAGGATAGTTATTTCTAATTTTCCATTTTTAATTTTTTATGATTATGGGGATTCCAATATCTAAACTTTTAAATCCCATCAAAGGGGAATATATTCCACTAAAACTTTTATTAAATTTGATTTTAATAAATGGAAACCTTTTTTACATTTTCAATTTCTAAAAACTTTTTTAGTAATTTACCTGGTATAGGCTTTTCTGTAATTATGGTAAGAAGTGGTTTTTCTTCTAATTCAGGATCTCCAGCATGAGCCTGCCGAATACTAATATTTTCTTTAGCTATAAGAGCAGTAGCTTGAGCTAAAATACCAGGATTTAATGCTTCGGCTTCAATTTCTACTATACCGAAATCCAGACTACTCGCCACATTTTTTAATAAAGTTCCTGCAGGGAGAATATTTTCGAATATTTCAGCCAATTGTTCATCTTTTAAAATCACATCTATAGTGGATTTAATGGTCCTTCTATCCACTCCAACAGCTCTTGAGAGGGCTACATCAGTAATTTCAACGTCTTTACAATAAATTTTTCCTTTCCGGTCAACTCTAAGGCCTAATTCTACTATTTTTCGAGCTACATTCATCCGGGCAGGATATTTTTCGAATTTATGACTAATCTTTTTCCACATAAGATCCCGGTTTAGCTTATTTATCCTCTAATATATAAACTTGAGTATGAATGTACATAAATATACAAGGAAGCTTTATATAATACTTTAAAGTATATATGGATTAGTCTTCAAGTAAAATTTACCAGGAGTAAATAAAATAAAAAAATTATTAATGACGTTTATAAGGTGAAATACATGATAAGGAGTGAATATTTTTGGTGATATTAAATTAAAACCTACAAAAACAATTTTAATGGATTATGAGAATCCATTTGAGTTATTTGAAAAAATATATCATAATTATTCTACCGCCTTCCTACTGGAATCCATGGAAAGTGATACTGGACTTTCTAGATTTTCTTTTATAGGCTTTGATCCGATACTAACTTTAACCGCCCATAATAATGTTCTAAAAATTGAAAAAGATGGTTCAATAGAAGAAATTGATACTCAAAATCCATTCAATGAACTAAAATCTATAATAAATAATGGAAATGTAAATAAAGGATTCTGCGGCGGTTTAGTAGGTTATGTTTCCTACGAAGCCGCTAAATATTTTACTAATCTAGATTTAAATACTGGTAAATTTCCAGAATTTCAATTCGGATTATTTATTGATGGTATTATTTTTGATAGATTATCTAAAAGATGTCGTTATATAACCTTAGGCCAATCTAATCTGGGAAAAATAAGAAAAATAATAAAAGAAGATTATTCCCCTAAGGATAAAATATCTTTCCAGAGTAAAGGAAACTTTTATTCTAAAAATAAATATGAAAGAATGGTTCTTGAGGTTCAAGAGAGAATAAAAAACGGTGAAATATTTCAGACGGTTATATCCAATGGTCAGAAATATCAAATCAAAGGAAACAAATTAAATTTTTATAGAGAACTTCGAAAGATCAATCCTTCACCTTATATGTATCATTTAAAAATCCAGGAAAAAGAAATCATTGGTTCCAGTCCAGAGATGTTATTAAGAGTAGAAAACAGGGAAGTGGAAACTTTTCCTATTGCCGGTACCCGTCCTCGAGGAAGTAACCACATCCAAGACCATAAATTGGCTCAAGATTTATTGAATGATGAGAAAGAATTAGCTGAGCATTTGATGCTGGTTGATTTAGCCCGTAATGATGTGGGAAAAGTTTCTAGTTTTGGAAGTATTAAAGTACCAGAATATAGGTCTATAAAGAAATTTTCTCATGTTCAACATATCCTATCCCATGTTAAAGGAAATCTTAATCCTCAAAAAACATCCATAGATGCTTTCGAATCCGTATTTCCAGCTGGCACTGTATCAGGAGCTCCCAAGATTAGATCCATGGAAATAATAGATCAAATAGAAGAGAATACTCGAGATGCTTATGCTGGAGCTTTAGGTTATTTTTCATTGAATGGGAATGCTAATTTTGCTATTACTATACGTTCTTTAATTTGCCATAAAGATCAGGCAAAAATACAATCTGGCGCAGGTATTGTATATGATTCCCTACCTGAAAATGAATATATAGAATGCGAAAATAAGGCTCAAGCCCTAATATATGCTTTAAAAATGTCAGGTGAATTTTAATGATAGTAATTATTGACAATTACGATTCTTTTACATATAATCTCTACCAATTAGTGGGAGAGATTTCCAATGATCCTAAAAACAATTTTAATAAATCTAAATCTAAAATAAAGGTTATAAAAAATGATCAAATGGATTTAAATCAGTTTAAAGAGCTTCATGAAAAAGAAGGAGTAAATCACATTATCATCTCTCCAGGCCCAGGAAATCCAGCAAACTTTAAAGATTTTGGAGTATGTAAAGAGGTGATAAAAAATTTCGCTACTAAAATACCAATTTTAGGGGTTTGTTTAGGCCATCAAGGAATATTCTATACCTACGGAGGTAAAATTATCCGCCAAAAACCAGTGCACGGTAAACAGAGTTTGATCATCCATGATAATAATAAAATATTTCAGGGAATAAAAAATCCTCTTTTAGTGGCCCGATATCATTCCCTGGCCTGTGACTCAGAAACAATACCAAAATGCATTCATATAACTGCAATAACTAAAGATGGCATAATAATGGCTTTAAAACATTTTAAATATCCTCTATATGGGGTGCAATTTCATCCAGAATCTATGGGCACCAAGGAAGGTAAAAAATTACTTGAAAATTTTTTAAAGGTGCAAGCATGAATTCCAATAATCCGGAAAATAACACCCAAAAAATTGATTTTAATCATATTTTAATGGCTTGTAAAGAGAATTTGAAAAAATCCAAAGCAAAAAAACCTCTTAGAGATATTAAAAAACAATTAAAAAATTCGCAGGATCCCTTAAATTTTAAAAAAGCACTACAAAAATCAAAAAGATTCCCAGTAATTGCAGAATTCAAACCTGCTTCACCCACTGAGGGCAATCTAAGTCCGGGTCCTTTAAAAAATACCATTAAATTATTAGAAAATTCTGGAGCTGCAGCTTTGTCCATACTTACTGAAAAAAGGTTTTTTAAGGGTAATATTGATTATTTAAAAGCAGCTTCAAAAATTAGTTCTATACCTCTTTTAAGAAAAGACTTTATTATAGATAAGTATCAAATTTATGAAGCTCGTTTATATGGTGCAAGTTCTATTCTTTTAATAAGCGATATATATCCTGATATCTCATCTGGAATAGAAATCTGCCGTGAATTGGGCATGGAGCCCTTGGTGGAATGTAAAAATTCTATAGATATATATAGAGCATTAAATGCTAATGCAGAGATAATAGGTGTTAATAACCGAAGTTTTAATGATTTTTCTATTGATTTTCTGCGCACCAAATCCCTTTCACCATTGCTACCTCCAGATAAAATATTGGTGGCTGAAAGCGGAGTTAAAACTCTAGAAGATGTGGTAAAATTATGTAATTATGGTGCTGATGCCTTACTTATCGGTACCAGTATTATGCAAGCTACTAACATAGAAGAATTCCTTTCAAAAATATTAATTACTGCAGAGGAAACATCAAAAAACTTTAATAAACGCGGACCCTTCTCTAAAAATTTAATTTCAACAGGGGGGTTTAATAATAATGTATAATTCTAGTAATAGGTCTTCTAATAATTTAAAAAAAGAATCAGAATATTTTAATTTTGTTTCAAGTCATAAATTAATAAATAAAAGAAGAAATTCTAATTTAAAGATTAAAATATGCGGGATATGTTTTAAAGAAGATTTAAAAGAAATTGAAAATAATGGAGCTGATTTAATAGGATTTATTAATATTAAAAGATCTCTAAGATATGTTAAATTAGAAAAAATTGTTAAGCTTTCCCGGATTTTGGATGATAAAGATAAAATGGTATTAGTCATAGAACCAAAAAACGTGAGAGAAGCTCTTGATCAAATAATTGCTACAGATATAAGAAATATTCAACTCCATTCACTTTCTCCGGCAGAGATAAGAGAATTACTCTTTAAATTATCCCTGGAAGATAAAAAAGGGATTCACAATTCCCAGTATCTAGTTATTCGTGCTATAGGAATATCCGCAGAAAATTTAACTGAGGATCAAATTCAAAAAATAAAAGCTTTTGCTCTGACTTGCCAGGGTATTTTATTTGATTATCTATGGGAAGGTAAAACTGGAGGAAGCGGTAAGGAAATTCCTTTAAAAACTGCTTTAAAGGCAGCTAAAATTGTACGTAGTGTAAGAGCTAATTCAAAAATTTTTCTTGCTGGTGGAGTGCATAAAGCAAGAATTAATAGAGAAGGAAAATCTATAAAACAATTATTTGATTATGTGGACTTTAATTCTACTTTAGAAGATTTTCCTGGTAAAAAAAATCATTTTAAAATTAAAGAGGCCATTAGAACGGTTAGAGAATTAAAATATTGATAACTGACTTTTTATCATAGGTGGTTGATTTGATAGAAAAAGGAAAATTCGGTAAATATGGAGGCATATTCGCTCCTGAACTTCTAATTCCCGCATTAGAAGAATTAGAAAAAGCTTTTTTTAAATATAAGAAGGATAAAAAATTTAATAAAGATTTAGAATATTATTTAAAAGAATTTGCTGGCAGACCTACTAACTTATATTTTGCTGAGAACCTTTCAGAAAAATTAGGATGTCGGATATACTTAAAAAGAGAAGACTTACTCCATAC
>PWMT01000013.1 GCA_003558085.1 Methanobacteriaceae archaeon | reverse complement strand
TAGCTGGTGTACTGTAGCATGGTCATAACCTGTTTTAATACTTTTTTCTATTTCATGTATATGATGTTCAGGGTGGGGACTGCAGACTAGAGCTTCGGCTATATACTCCTTTTTTATCATTTCTGCTGCTTGATCGAAATGAGTTGTTGTTTTAATTTCCCAGTTTAATTCCCCTTTATTTGCGAATATAGGCCAATATTCATAGGCCATGTTAATAGCTTCCTCCTCAGTTTCTGCAAAACAGACATTGAGAAATGAATAAGCTGGTTTATCGTTACCCCCCGATTTTTGAAATATTTCTAACATATCCTTTTTTCCATCTAAAGCGATGAGGCCATCCCCATATACTCCAGCTATTTCTGCTGCTAGTGGACCGTCTGCAGCAATATATATAGGAGGTAGTTCTTCAGGCAAAGTAAAAATTTGTGCATTTTCAACATGGTAATAAATACCATCATAATCCCGCATTCCTCCCTGCCACAGGGTTCTAATAACATCCACCGACTCGGCCAGCATATCTATTCTAGTTGGAGCATCAGGCCAACCATCACCTAATATATGTTCACTTAAATTTTCTCCAGATCCCACCCCAAATTTAAACCTTCTTGGCATCATGTAACTTGCAGTTGCAGCTGCCTGAGCTAGTATAGCTGGATGAATTCTGAAGGTGGGGCAGGTAACCCCGGTTACTAAAGGAATATCCTTGGTGACCAGTGCAATTCCCCCAATGGTACACCATACAAAACAACTTTCACCCTGTTTACTTATCCAAGGATGATAATGGTCAGAAATAGTTAAAAAATCAAAGCCTGCTTCTTCAGCTTTTTGGGCCTGCTTTATTAATTCAGATGGACTATTATCTTCACTTGATAGATGATAACCAATTTTCATTTATTATTCCTCCTTTAAACTATTAAAATGGGGCAATACATTTTCCCCAAAATCTTGTATAAACTGCTTTTGCTCAGTATTAACATTGTGGAGGTAAACATGATCAACTTTGATTTTAAGGTATTGGTGTAACAATTCTACATAATCATCTAGGTCAGTAGAGATATTCAATTCATCATACATTATTTCTGGATCAAGGTATTTTGAAATTTCAGCAAACTGCTGAGGATACCTTAAATTGGTGGTGATATAATTGGCAAAAACATGGGGTTTCCACTGTTTATAAGCATCTTTTAATGCCTTCTCTTCATCTATATGGTAAGAAATAGCAAGTTTTATGTAAACTGGTTTTCCTTTACCTCCACCTTTTTGAAAGGCTTTAATTGTTTTATTTAGTTCACTTGGAGGTTTACCAACAGTTATTAATCCATCTACCCATTTTGCTAACCATTCTGCAGTTTTAGCTGTAATAGCTGCTCCGATCATTTTAGGGGGGTGGGTGGGTCGGGTGTATAATTTAGCATCTTCTATTTGGACCAGTCCCTGGTAATTAACTATTTCTCCTGCCCATAATCTACGGATGATTTCAGCAGATTCCTTTAACCTTTCATTACGAATAGTTTTAATTGGCCACTTATCACCTGTTATTCCTTCATTTAACTGCTGACCACTACCTAAAGCTACCCAAAAGCGATTTGGATACATTTCTGATAGGGTGGCTGCTGCTTGAGCAATTATCGCTGGATGATATCTCTGTCCAGGCGCACACACTACACCAAATGGTAGAGATGTGGCCTGTAAAGCAGCACCCAGCCAAGACCAAGCAAAACCACTTTCTCCTTGTTCTTCGATCCAGGGATTAAAATGATCAGATGAATTAGCAGCTTTGAATCCAAATTTTTCAGCCATCTGGACCAGCTCAAGCAGTTCACTTGGTGGAAACTGCTCATGTGAATTGTGATAGCCAATTATCATAATCTATATTTATATCATTTCAACACTATAATTTTATTTAGTAATACTCTAAAAGCTATTTATAATAGATAATTATAATTACCATTAAGATAAGGGTTTTACTTCAAATTAAGGATTTAAACATTTTAAATAAAAATAAAATAATTTATTTAATTTAAAATGAAAAAAAACTTAAAATTAGCTTTTAAAATTAAAAGATCAAGTGATAAAAAAAGAATTAAGTTATAGTATTATTTTCATTTTTTCATAGAATTTTATTCTATCAAAAAAATTTGACTAATTTTTAAGTAATTTAAGTAAATTATCATAAAGTTTAATGAGATTTAAAGAAAGCTGATATAATTTTAAGTTTAAATAAAATTAAAAATAAAGAATTATTAAATCATAGATCATTAGAAACCCTTAACCTAGCTGGTAAGGGTTTAATTTTAGCGGGGGCACCAATAGCAAGATACCACGGGGGAACACTTTGGGTGACTATGGCTCCGGCAGCTACCATTGCTCCTTCACCTACTTCTACGTTGGATAAAAAAGTTGAATTAGCACCAATAGATGCACCTTTTCTAATTATAGGTCCTTTTAATTTATAATCTACTCTAACGGGGTATCGATCGTTGGTAAAACAGGCACAGGGCCCTATGAAAACATTGTCCTCTATATAACTATTCTTAGGAATGTAAACATTGGACTGGATACTTACATTACTGCCAATTTTACTATGACCTTCTACCACGGCATTGGTACCAATTAGGACTTCGTTGCCAATAGAGGTCTTCTCTCGTATCATAACGTTGTGTCCGGTTTGGAAGTTATCACCAATAGTTACATCATTATAGATTATACTGTTGGCTCTAACCAGTGAATTTTTGCCAATTATAGGGGGTTTACTAAACCTTTTATAGGCATAACCAATAATCACATTCTCAAAATCTTTTTTTAAATCCCATGACTCTTGGTCATCACCAAATATAAGGCTTTTAAAGTTGGGCATTATTGATCCCCCTATCTTTTATTATAATTTATTTTAGTTTAATCTTCAACCTCAGATCAAGGATCTTCATTGATATACTAAATTAGCACTAGTGACAAAATTTCAGACCATTTTTTATATCATAAGAATTATAACCGGGAACCGTACTTCGAAGTTTTAAATCCTTAAATATCCATATAGTTATTATTAGTTCCAGTTGTAATTTTTATCCATCACCTACCCCGTGTAGAGTATGCTCTTATGGTTATCATCATTATTTAATATGTATATCATAAGGCCTAGGATATATTATATCATATTATTTGTTACTTTTTATATAAAAATGTATATCATCTGTTGCCAATATATTTTTATTATCTGCTACTTTGCTAAAATTATATTCAATTTTTTACAGGGGGTTATCCTTGTGGAATGGGATAAAAACCAAATCAAATATTCAATCCAAGAAATTAGAAGAGATATAGGTCATGAAGAAGCCGAAGTAAACCTTAAAGAAATTATATGGGTTGAGGAAGAAAAAAAACTTATAATCATAACTCCAGACCGACCTGATAAATCAGCAGTTATCGGTAAGGGCGGCTGGGTAGTAGGTCGTTTAAAAGAGACCCTGGGTATAAAAAATGTACATGTAACTGCTTATGTAGATATAATGGTGAAAATATATCGTATGCAACTAAGTCTAAATAAAATTAAGTATTTTCTACATGAGGATAAGTTTCCACATCATTCATCCTTTAAAAATCTACTAAAATTATTATCCGATAAAATAGAAAATCCTTATGATTATAATTTCTTAAAATATATGCATTTAAATGAGTTAAAAAATCAGATAAAATTGAATAACAATGCCCTCCATCCACAAATAGTTAGGGATGATTCAAAAGCCCTGGTAGCTTTATCTGGAGGAGTGGATAGTAGTTTTTCTCTAATACTTGCCAAGTATTTAGGATTTAATCCGGAGGCTGTTACTATTGATCCTGGAACTATAATTCTACCAGAACACTATAAAAAGAATATTGAAAAATTGACTCAAAAGTTAGGCTTGGCACACCAATATCTGGATGTGGATTTTACAGATATAATAAAAGATAGTTTAGATGGTCGTTATCATCCCTGTGGCCGTTGTTCTAAATTAATTAATCAAAAAATATATGAATTTGCTAAAGAGAATAATTTTCCCCTGGTAATCTTTGGGGATTTACTATCTACTGGTTATCAATCAGTCATAAAACAGGATGATCTAATTAGAATTAATCTACCTGCCTGCTTAGGAGTATCTAAAATGGAATTAAAAAAGGTCAGCCATTATTTCGGAGTAAAATCGGCAGGTAATCTAGGCTGCCCTCTCTTGGGAGAGGTGGAAAAAAAATTCCCGCATATGAGTCGGTATTCTATGCAAAGGGTATTAAGAGAAACCCGTGCCGGAGCACTGGAACCAGGAGAAGCGTTGGAGCTAATCTGGAGTTCACTTAAACACTTTAAGTAGGCCGTAGATGATAAGAAATATTCCCACCAGGTAACCTACCAACGAAGGCCAAATAAACATTAAAATACCGATCAAGATAGCTACAATTCCAATAATTTTAGGGTCACTTTTCATATCCATAGTTTTAATTAAGTTTATTTAAATATATATAACTTATGAGTGAATTTAAGAAAAAATTCTGCCCTAATTGTGGTTCCAGCAACATTAAATGGACTATTCCTCAATTATGGTCTATCTGGGAATGTTTCAATTGTGGATACAGGGGATCTGTGGTAATAGAAAACGATGAATTAGCCCAAAAAATTAAAAAAGATTATAAGGCAAAACAAAAAGAGGTATAAAATTTATCTATTTGCAGATACGCACCAATGAACTTATACTAGTTAGCAACAACTATTTTTTTAGGGTTCAAAAGTGGAGAAGTTAAGAGAGCTATTTATGATTTAAGTTATATTTCTTTCCTTAAAAATAAACTGTTTTAGATGTTTTGCAGCTTCCTGTACCTGTTCTGGTGATGGACCACCAGGAACTTGCCTTGATTTTACATTCTCTAGAGGATCTAAGACTTTCTGGATAAGTTTTTCATCCAAATCTAATTTCTCTCCAGTTAATTCCTGGGCGATCTGATCTAGAACTGCAGTGCTGATTTGTGCTGGCTTTAAATTCTGATCTAAAGCATGGCTAACCAATCGACCTACAATTTTATGAGCTGTTCTAAAAGGAATATTTTTCTCCCTCACCATTATATCTGCTAAATCAGTAGCAGTGGCAAAGTTAGACTTAGCTAATTTTAAACAACGTTCTTTGTTCACCTTAACAGTTAAAAGCATATTAGCTACTAGTTTTAATATATCTTGAGCATTATGGAGAGAATTCCAGAGATGGGGAGATATCTCCTGCAAGTCCCGGTTATAAGTATAAGGCAGGGCCCTTAAAATAGTGAGGATAGTCATTAGTTCTCCATATAAAATAGCAGTTTTTGCCCGGGCTATTTCCGCTACGTCTGGATTTTTTTTCTGGGGCATGATGGAGGAGGTAGATGAAAATTCATCAGCTATTTCCACTATCCCAAATTCATAAGTACTCCATAACACCATTTCTTCACATATCTTACTTAGAGTAGTGCAGAGCAATGATAAACTAAACACGGATTCAGCAATAAAATCCCGGGCACTAACCCCATCCATGGAATTTCTCAAGTAATCCTGAAATCCCAGTAAATGGGTGGTTAATTCTCGGTCGATAGGGAAACTAGAGGTGGTTAAAGCTGCAGATCCAAGTGGATTTAAATCAACCCTTTTATAAGCATCTTTCACTCTTTCATAATCCCTTTTTAAGGAGTGAGTGTAAGCCAATAAATGATGGGCAAAGGTAGTGGGCTGAGCATGTTGCAGATGAGTATAAGCAATCATAACTGTTTCTTCATGCTCGGAGGCTAACTGGAGTATGCCCTCCATAAATACTAAAATTTCTTGTTGAATATCTTCCAAATTATCTTTTAAAACTATCCTTAAATCAGTGGCGACTTGATCGTTACGGGATTTAGCAGTATGCATAAAACCTGCTTCTTCCCCTATTTGGCTGCTAACATAGTTTTCTACCGCCATGTGAATGTCTTCTACATCATAATCCAGATTAAGGGCAGTAATACCTTCTTTTCTAAGTTTTTTTAAGGATCTAATAATTTTATCTGCTGTTTCTGGGTCAATAATTTTCTGCTGAGCTAACATGGTGGTGTGGGCCAGGTTACATTCGATATCTGCTTCAAAAAGCTTTTTATCAAATTCTAGGGATGAGGTAAATTCAGCAGCTTCTGCACTCATTTTCTGCTTAAATCTTCCTGACCTTAAATTCAAGGATAGATCACCTGTAAAATTTATTTAAAAATATTCTATCAGTCCTTACTTTTCCATTCAGTATAACCACATTTTCCACAAGCGTAACGATCTCCATGGTCAGCTAGGAAAACTCCACTGGAGCAACGCGGGCAGAAAGGATTTTTACGATTAATTTTATCTCCTTCAACTTGATAAAGATCACATTTATTCATTGATTATTCCTCCGGGACTTCCTCACTTTCTTCTGCAGGGGCAGATGTCTCTTTATTTTTTTCCAATACGTGTTTGCTTTCTATTTCATTTAGACTATCTAAATTATCATATAGTTTGGCATAGCCTTGGGATCTACCTTCCCCAAAATAAGGTTGGATATTATCTACCACTAATAATTCCTTATCCGCATCAAGTAATGCCACCAACTTATTTTTAACATCTAATATTTTAGGAGTTGCTTCTCCATGATATAAACATTCAAAATCTATTTCAATCCGGTTTAGAACCGGGTTTTCAGTTTTTTCTATTATATTGATTTCCATAAATTATTCCTCCTCAAATTTTTTGATTAAATTTTCAGCTTTATTTTTTACATCCCCACTTTTCAACATTACCAAACCTTCATGGGGCTGACCATATAAAATTACCGAATCGTCAGGAGATAAAAGAATGCAGGGTAAAACAGCCAGGTCTTCTTCACCATTTACTATGATTAGAAAGTTTTCAGAACTCTTGGAGATCAATTGTAGTGCATCTTCTATAGTTTCCCATAAATCTCTAGTTATGGTTCCAGGGGGGTTTTCAGCCTTTAAAATCTTGGCAGGATAAGTTATTTTTTGATTAGATTTTTTTCTTTGTATGCGATGATCTATTATTGCTAATCGAGGATAAATTCCATGATCCACGAGATTTTTTGTGGTCACATCACCCACCGAAATTATAAAATCCTCTGGGGATAATCTAGACAATGCCTGGTTGAGTGAAGAATAGAGATCACCTAATGGTTTTTTCAGTTCTGATCTCATTTCTGGGGGGAGTTTTAACACTATCTAACCCTCAATGCATATTCTCCTGGTAGAGTGATACCTAATTCAGTAGCGATATCTGACTTCTCCGGATCAATGATTATTAAAAGTCCGCTCCAGTTGGTTGATGATGGTAGGTCACAAATGGGGCATCTTTCTTGATTGGTTATACGATGACATTTAGTACAGGCTTTTACAGTCATTTTTTCTTCTTCCTTTTCTCATTTTCAATCCATTCGGCTTTACCCAGGCCAGGTTGTCTCATGGTAAGACCTATTTTAGTTTCTTTGGAAGATTTACCCTTCAAACTAAGGGCCACTATTCTGGCTCTTACTTTGTCACCTTCTTCAAGACTCTTTTTAGTTTCTTTACCAAGTAAAGCTCCTCTTTTTGCATCGTAATTAATATAATCGTCAGTAACCTGAGATACGTGAACTAAACCATCCATAGGTCCCATTCTAACGAAAGCTCCAAACTCGGCTATTTCAATGACTTCTCCTTCGATAATTTCCTGGAGCTCTGGTTTGAAAAAAATAGCATTGAATACTAGGTCATGGTAGGCGGCTCCATCTCCCATGATAACTTTACCCACCCCTATTTCCTCTAAGTCTTTTACAGTTACCATTAAACCTAGTTTCTTATCTATTTTTCCTACATAAGATTCATTTAAGGTTTCGATAGCTACTTTTTCCAGGGGTTCATCAAAACGATGGGGTGGAATCCGCACTGTATCTTCAATTTTAGATAGGTAATACAAATAAATCCCTCAATTAATATTTTTTTAATAACTACAATTCTAATAATCAACCCATACTGGGAATAAACTGTTTTTTTTTTAAATCTAAATTAGTAAATATTTATTCATTATTTTTGTACAATTTTATGGAATGTTCTACTGCTTCCAATGCTTTTTCAACATTGTCCCAGCCTAGAACCTCAGTTTTTTTATTTTCTAAAGTTTTATATTCCTTAAAGAAGTGTTCTATTTCTTTAAGTAAGTGAGAGGGAACATCATGGATATCATTAACATCCTTGTAGTGGGGGTCCTGTAAGGGTACTGCCAGTATTTTATCGTCTTGATCTCCACCGTCAATCATGCGCATGATTCCAATGGGTCTGCTTTCTATAACACATCCTGGAAAAGTAGGTTGTTCCATCAGTACCATTATATCCATAGGATCTCCATCATCATACAGGGTTTGAGGAATGATTCCATATTCAGCACAGTAGATAAATGGTGAATACAATACTCTATCCAGTGCAAAGGCTTCCAAATCTTTATCATACTCGTACTTGTTTCTTGATCCTTTCGGTATTTCTATAACAGCATATACTACTTCTGGTACTGAAGGTCCAGGGACTATATCCTTCCAGAGATTCATCACACTCACTCCTTAAAAAATTGAAATATATTATTTATATGAAATTAATTTTTAATAAGTTTAAACTTATTTAGGATAACCTTATTGATTAACTATTTTTGAAATTTATTTTTAATTAATGATGGATATAGCCATCTACTGCTAAATATTTCTTTTGACGTAAATAAACCACGGTTATGCCTTTATCCCGCGCCTTATTTTTTAATTCACGATCGTTAGTGCATAAAACATTAGCTATTCTAAGTAGGGCCTGGTCTACTTTTTCATGGGGCTTGAGTGAATATTTGCTGATTTTAAGGGGAGGGGAAGATGCTATTTTAAGAGCAACTGATGCTGCTAGTTTATCTTTACCTCCTGATGCTTTTTTAATCCCTTCCAGTTCTTCAATAACAAAAGTAGGCACCTTTAATTGATAGGAAGGTAGTAATTTTTCCAATACTTGGATAATATCCACCTTAAACTGGAAAGGAATCATCAAAAATTTGTATCTAAAACCGCCTCTTTAGGGATTTTATTTGATGATACCATACCCTATTAACCTCCATCGGGCACCAACCCTTCTAGATAGAGCCACCCTTTGACCACTTTCAGCACATACTGGTAGTTTAAGCGTTACGCTGGCCTGATTTCCAGCTGTGGTCACTACTCCAATCGTAGTGGTAGTCCCGGCATTAATCATGAGGGGTTCTTTGGCTTTTATAGGTTCAACTTTTCTTTCTTTTTTAGTACCTACAACCCTATCCAGTAGATGGACTTCCATATCAAGTTGATGTTTGACTGGGGGTAGGGTTTCAGGTTCTCCTGCCACCGATCCTGAAAGGGAATCTGCCTTGGTTAAGGCAGGATCAAGATTGGTTCCCACACCTACCAATCCACCGGGACCTACTTCCTCCACCTTTTCCCCTCCAGCAATTAAGCCAGTGATTTGGGAATGTAGACTAATCCATTGGTTACGACCTTCTTTTTTAATTTCAACACCAGGTTTAATTTCTATTTCATCTCCTACTTTTAAGGTGCCCTGTACTAGGGTACCACCAATTACACCGCCTACTATATCTTCAGGGACAGATCCGGGTTTATTGATATCAAAGGAACGGGCTACATACATTAATGCAGATTTATTAATTTTACGATCCGGGATTTGGAATTTTTTATGAATTAAATCGATGAGTATATCAATATTAGCTCCTTGTTGGGCAGATACAGGTATTATAGGTGCTTTTTCTGCGCAGGTACCCTTAACAAATTCTTCGATTTCCTGATAACTTTCCAGGGCTCTTTCTTTAGATACGATATCTATTTTGTTTTGAACCACGATTACATCTGTAACTCCTATAACATCCAGAGCCATGAGGTGTTCTTTAGTTTGAGGTTGAGGGCATTTTTCATTAGCTGCAATTACTAGAACCGCTCCATCCATTATGGCAGCTCCGGAAAGCATAGTAGCCATAAGGGTTTCATGTCCAGGAGCATCTACAAAGGATACTTTTCTTAGTATTTCTGTATCCTCTCCACAGTGCTCACAAACCAATGCCGTGGTATAGCATAAGGGTTCTGGGCACTGTACACATTTACGAAAGGTTATATCCGCATAACCTAAGCGGATAGAAATACCCCTTTTTGTTTCTTCGCTATGGGTATCAGTCCAAATACCGGACAATGCCTTGGTAAGTGTAGTTTTACCATGGTCTACATGACCCACAAGCCCAATGTTAATTTCTGACTGTATTTTCACAGATTACACCTAAATTTTTTTATAATTAATATATGTTTTTAAAGTTATTTTAATTTATAATGATTATTGGAAAAGGTGTTAAATAATACTCTACTCTTCACTAGGAGTAGTTATCTCTTCTAGTGATTTAGCACCAGCCTGGGTTACCATGGTATTGATCTGCACTATATCATCAGATACGGTATTACCCCTAATGGTTTTTCTTCTCCTAACTCCTTTACGTAGTGGTTTATATCCCACTCCCCCAGATAATAAACTTTTAATTCTTCGAGGCCCAGTTATATCCTTCCTCATGGGGAAGCCGTTTTTATCACTTCCTCCAGTTATTTTTAGTTTATATCCTTTTAAACCGATTAAAGATCCATCAAATTCTTCTCCGATGCTTAGACCCACTAATTTTTTGGATTTAGCAGCGTCTAATTCCATCTGTAAACTTTTCTCTTTTTCTGAAATGACCACTTTAAATGCCAAATTATCTCCTCCTTATTAAATTATTGATAAATATATTTATCTTTATTCACTATATTGTCTGCATTCCCCAATCCGGTTCATTCTTTCTTTTAATATCTAGAGTTTCATTCAAAGTTTCGAATTCATCTTCAGTTAATTTTTCTTTAAGTTCCTTCTCTAGTATAAGGTAATGTTTTTCAGGGATGTCCACGTATAAAATTTCGCCTTCTTCAAAGTGTTTACTATAGATCGCATCTTTAATAGCCATGGCCACCTTTTGCCCACGACTAATAGATGGCTTATTTTCGCCTTTATCCTGCATACTTTCCACTACACCCACCTTACTACCATCTTCTCGTAGCAAACTGTAACCCTTTTTCACGGTTCCACTTAGAACTTCAATACCTACGATAGCTGGTTTACTTTGACGGAAGATCAGTTTAGGAATTACTCTGATTTTAGCTGGTTTAACAATAGCTTGCATCCATTGTTTTTTCTTTTTATTTTCCAACTCTTTAATCCATTCCTCGTAATTTTCAGTAAGCTGGTATATTACATTCCCCGAGAATACTTTTATCTTAGAATCTTTAAGTTCTTGCATTGCACTGGGAAGTATTTTTACATTAAAGGCAAGGATTACACCGTACTGTGGATTTTCTTGCTGAACTATTTTAGCATCGATAACATCTCTACGGGAAACGTCTCCAATATCTGCAATTCTTATAGGAATATTCATCTCTTGCAGCAGATTAACCATTGCTTCCAGTGAACCTAGAGTATCTGCTTTGACTAACACTCCAGAATCTTCAGTATCAATTTTTATATCTTCGATTTCCTTTAACATTTCTTCTTTTATACTCTGTAGATCCTCTCTTCCCACTCTTAAAGGAGAACCAGAAACCACATTTTCAATATGAGGAGCAACGATTTTAATACCAGCTGCTGCTACTACTTCATCTACTTTCTTAAACCTTTTTTTAGATTCTCTGATTTCTTCTAAAGGTCTGGGTTTTAGAAGGCTCCTTATTTTGGTACTGATGACATCGTCTGAGGTCATCAAAGCAACCTGATCATTCTTTTTAATAATTCCATCATAGATAATAGCATCAAAAGTAAGACCCAGACCGATTTCTTCTTTTACTTCCAGTATAGTTCCTTTGGCTGGAGCATCGGTTTCAATCTTCAACTGCTCTTGTAAGTATTGTTGAGCCAATCCCATGAGCATGGTTAAAAATTCAGCAATACCCTCTCCAGATTGAGCACTTATCGGTATAATGGCTATTTGGGAGGCAAAATCAGTAACACGATCAAAACGTTCTGATTCAAATCCTTCTTTATGAAGAATCCCTACTAATTCATAGATTTCATTGTCCAAAGTTTGCTGGACAGAAGAATACTGTTTAGCATAAGATTCCATAAAAGGAGTTCTTTCATTAACATTCCAGCCATATATTCGGTCTATTTTATTAGCTGCAACAATAAAAGGAGTTTTGTACATTTTAAGAATATTCAAAGCCTCGTAGGTTTGCGGCTTAAATCCTTCATTAATGTCCATTATTAATATGGCCAGATCAGCTAGGGCGCCACCTCTTTTTCTAAGAGTGGTGAAGGCCTGGTGTCCAGGAGTGTCTATAAAAAAAAGTCCAGGTAAGGTGTCTTGGATGGTGAATTTCTTTAAAAAATCACCACAAATTTTTGCTATGACTTGCATAGGAATCTCAGTAGCTCCAATGTGCTGAGTTATACCTCCAGCTTCTTTGGAGGCTACCGCACTACCTCTAATAAAATCCAGTAAGGTAGTTTTACCATGGTCTACATGACCCAGCACCGATACTATAGGCGATCTGATCTTCATATGGTCACCCATCAAAATTTTTTTATAGAAATCTTAGAAGAAAGAATGGGAGTGATCTTTAAAGTATTGCAGCTTAAGTTATTCGTATATCAGGTCTTCATCAGGCATGCTATAATCACAAATTTCATCATCCTGGAAGAATAAGTATATTTCCCTTTGAGCCGATTGTGGTGAATCTGAAGCATGTATTATATTTCTACCTGTATCTAGAGCATAATCTCCCCTAACAGTGCCTAAATCTGCTTCTTTAGGGTTGGTGGCGCCTACCATTTTTCTTATGATGCTAATACAGTCATCACCTTTAATAACCATAGCCATAACCGCGGAAGAGGTAATGTAATCTACCAGGTTGCTAAAGAAGGGCTTGGCAGAGTGTTCTTGGTAGTGTTCCTGAGCCAGTTCCGGGCTTATATGCAGCATTTTAGCGGCCACGATCTGTAACCCTTTTTCTTCAAAGCGAGAAATAACTTTTCCCATCAGTCTTCTTTGTACTGTGTCGGGTTTTAACATTACAAAACTTTTTTCCATCATTATTTAACCCATTTAACTTTTCTTGGAATTCTTTTGAGTTTAATCATATTTTTTTCGCATTTGCTGCTGCAGAAAAAGTATACCGCACCATCTCTTTTTACATACATGGTACCAGTACCTTCTCCTATGTCTTGTTTACAGAATGTACATTCCCTCATATTAGGCACCTCTTCCATGGATTAAGGAGTACGGATCTCCTTGGCTTCCCGGATAGTGTCTAGTAACATCAAAACGTCTCCTTCTTTAATAGGTCCCATCACGTTTCTAGTTAATATACGGCCTTTATCTCTTCCATCCAGAATCCTGCATTTAATTTGCATGACTTCTCCAGTCATTCCAGTTCGTTTAAGGACCTCAATAACTTCAGCTGGAGTTCCTTCTTCCATATAATCACCTTTATAATATTGAAGGAAAGATTTTAATCTTTCCTTAAAAAAAATTGATTTTTAATTATGCTTTCAGTTCTTCGACTTTGGCTACAACGTCTTTGACCAATTCATCTGCTTCTCCAGCATCCACTATACATGCTGAAGCAGTACCTACATTCAAGCCGGCTGCTCCACCTACTTCGTCTTTAGTAGGCAGGTAGGAATAAGGAATTTCTTTTTCCTCAGCTAAAACCGGTATATGGGCTACAATTTCAGGCGGATCCACATCTTCTGCTATTAATACTAATTTAGCATTACCTCTTTCTATGGCCTTTGTAACCTCATTGGTTCCTTTAGCTACTTTACCAGTGTCTCTTGCAATTTCTAAAGCTTCTGCAGATTTATCAGCTATTTCTTGTGGTACTTCGAATTTTATATAAATTGATTTTGCCATTCTATTTACCTCCTTTTTCATCTGGTATTTACCATCCATCGGCAAATAATCGCAGTTTTTGGCTGCAAATACGCAAATCAGTGATTTGCAATTTTTACTTACTTATAGGTCTATATAAAAGTTGCTGAGTTTACAGCATAATTATGGGGTTTAAAAAATCATATGCTTATCATATTCTTTTAAAAAGGCAGTCCATAATCAATATAAAAAATCCAAAACAGTTATTTTGGAGAAATAGACATATAATGGATAGGTTTTTTATCCTTTATAAACTTTTTCTATGTGCGGTACAATTAAATAAATCTAGAATAAATAACTGAAATTATAGAAACGTCATTCCACATTATTTTATAGCTAAGACCTTAATGATCAAAATTACGCCATTCTAAATATAAATATAATATCTGGCCTTAATTTAAGATAATGCTAGGCATAGAATTCATTTACTAGGTATAAGGCAATTTTTTAGTAGATAATTAACAGATTATTTATGAAATTTTATGTACAAGTTAATAAGATAGCAAATATACAGGGGAGAATGAATAAAAAAAAAATAGGAAAAACTTAAAAATTAAAATAATTAATAACAACACTATTTATAGTCTTTTAACTGCTAATTCTACGTCTGAAGATTTTACAGTTTTTCTACCAGCATGTTTAGCCAATTTAACTGCTTCTGTAGCTATCATTTCGCCTTTTGCTTCTAAAGCTTTTGCCAATTCTTCCCTAGCGTCATCACTAACTCTTTCTGCACCTGCATTTTTTATTATTCTTCCGATTGGGGCAATAGGTAATTCCATAATTAATCACCTCATATTATTTAATATACTTTGTATGATAACTCTTATATAAATATATCGTTTTTTAGCGGGATTTTTGGCTAAAAAATATACTAATTGCTCATGAATTCATGATCCATATGTTTATGGGTGATGTAATGTGTAAAGATATGATGTTGAAGCAGTCTGGAAAAAAAGATAAGATAAAATAAGGCTAAATCAGCAGTAAAGAAATAAAAAATTAAAAGGTTATTTTTGCTTTAAAATCTCTCTTAAGTTATCAATATCTGTTTTTATTTTCACTGGTTTACTACAAGCATTAATGGCAGTTTCAGGATCTTTTAGTAGATGTCCGGTTACGATGCAAACTATTTGTTCATTCTTATCTATAATACCTTGTTCACGTAGCTTAATTAGACCAGCAATGGAAGCAGCTGATGCAGGTTCCACACCTATACCCTCTGTTCTAGCCAGCATTTTCTGGGCATCTAATATTTCTTCATCAGTAACAGTTTCAGCATAACCATTAGAATCATATATGGCACGCAGAGCTTTAAGATAACTTACAGGAGCTCCAATACGAATTGCTGTAGCCACAGTCTCTGGTTTTTCAACGGTTTCTATTTCTAAACTATTTTTTTTAAAAGCATTTACAATTGGAGAAGCCCCCTGGGCTTGAATACCAGTCATCATAGGCAGATCCTGCATAAATCCTGCCTCATGAAATTCACAGATCCCTTTCCAGATAGCAGATATATTCCCCGCATTCCCCACTGGTAAAATAATCCTATCAGGGGAATTCCATCCTAAATCATCTATAATTTCAAATCCAATAGATTTTTGTCCCTCCAAACGGAAGGGGTTTACTGAATTAAGTAAATACAGTTCACCTTCCAAGGCCAGGGTAGTAACTGCTTCTAGTGCTTCATCAAAATTTCCATCCATGGATAATACCTGTGCTCCATGGAACATGGCCTGGGCTAATTTTCCTAGTGCCACTTTACCTGAAGGTAGAATAACCACACATTTTAGGCCTGCTCGTGCTGCATAAGCTGCTAGGGATGCGGAAGTGTTACCGGTTGAAGCACATCCTACAGTATCCACTCCTAACTCTAATGCTTTACTAATACCCACACTCATTCCTCTGTCTTTGAAACTACCGGTAGGATTAGAACCTTCCACTTTAACCCATAATTCTATGTTCAAGTCTTGACCTAGTTTATCACATTTCAGGAAAGGGGTTCCACCTTCTTGCAGAGTAACGATTTTAGATTCATCCACCGGCATAAACTCTTTATATTTCCACATGGTACGATTTCTACACTTGAAAATTTCTTTAGAAACTCCAGGATCTATAATTACATCAAGAATAGATCAACATTCTTGGCATGTGTATATTATTTTATTTAAACCGTATTCTTTACCACAAGAGATGCATTTTATCATTATTTTTCACCATAATATTTATCGGATTATAGAAAGTCAATTTAAGCAGCATAGTAGATAATTACTTTGAATTGCTTTATCAGTAATTATAATTAATCTTTTACCTCAAGTAGATTATAATTTTTGATGATCTAAACCAGAAAAGAGTATTTACTTATAATTTTTTGATGATCTAAACCAAGGATAGTATTTAATTATAATTTTAAAAAAAGATATTGATTGATCCTTAAATCCATATAAACGTTTTTGAAGTTAAAGTAAATAATTAAATTATAAAAGATTAGAGGGTTCTAAGCACATATTCTGCCCAAGGTAGAGTTAAATTTGCTTCTATAATAGCAGCTATAAATAATAATACAATGGATATCCCTAAAAGTAGCAGGGACTCTTCTAATTCAGGCAGGTTTTCTCTAAAGGAGTATACCATTTTATCTATGATTGAACCTTGAAAGTGCGTATTGTTCAGGTTATAAAATAATCTATAAAGAAAACTGGTTAGTCTAAAACCTGCAGCACCAGCAATGATGATACTGGGAACCTCAAATATTCCGTGAGGTATGGTTAAAATTGCGAAATTTCCAATAGGAACCGTAGTGGCAAAATAGCCTAGAAACAATCCATTAATAACCAATAAGATAATGGTAAAGATGCTCAGCAAGATTCCTCCACCATAAATTAATAACGCTATTCTAAGATTATGGCTGAATATGGATAAAGTGTTTAATTCTATTTCTCCTTCGATAACAGCTCTTCTTAAACCCTCTACCATATTTTCTAAATAAAATGCGAATATCCCAGAAAAGAAATATCCGATAATCATGGATCCCAAGAATAATAAAGCAGAAAGTGCTAAAAATTTTTCATTTCTACGATATAGGGCTCCAATAGTGCTTTCATATTTTTCTTTTCTAATCATCAGAGCATTCCTCATTTTAAACCAAATAGTTTTTATTAAATCAAAATACGATTAGAATATCTAGGCTTGTGCATAGATTAATTTGATTACTTATAAATATAATTATTAATCCTTATTTTCTAGGCGTAAATAACAATTTTTGGTTAAAGACTTTTATCATTTTAGTTCAATACTCTACTAATACTTTATCAGCCATCTTTTTTGCTTTTTCCCTTTTTTTGCTGAAATCTTGGAAAAAATCTCTTACTAGTTCCGCACTAATATTTTTACATTCACCACACATAAGAGTTCCTTGTTTACATTCTCTTTTAATCTTCTGCAACTTTTCATCAGAATCCAGGAGATGATAGAGTAACATCTCATATATTACACAGTCTTCTGGCACCCCACCTCTTTCGGCCTGATCTTTTAAACTTTCCCTACCACCAGTTTTCCCAGTTTTAATTTTTCTTTCAGCTTCTTCAGGAGTGTCAGATAAGAAAATAGCAGTTTTAGGTTGGCTGCTAGACATTTTACCTCCAGTTAATCCTGCCATTAAACGATGATAAGTGGAAGAGGGAGAGATAAAATTATAAGTAGATTTAAATCGATCAGCTATATCCCTAGTTAATCTGATATGTGGGTCTTGATCAGGTCCCACCGGCACCACCGTAGGTTTAGGACCGTCAAACTCTTCTAACTGCGGATGTAAAATATCTGCTACTTGAATTAAAGGAACATAGAGATGTGCTAAATTGCTAGAACCATTGAATCCATAAATAGCTTTCATTTCATTAAAATTAACTTTTTTAGCTAATTTATAAGCCAGATCCGATACAGTGTGATTTTTAGATTGTAGATAAACTTTAATTTTAGGAGTATTAAAATCTAAACCTAAGGCCAGGTAATTGGTGATATATTCAGATAGAGCTAGTTGTCGGGAACTTTCAAAGTCCAGTCCACGTGCCGAGTAAGACTCCATATCTGCAATGGGGATGTAAATATGGGCATTATTTTTCTGATACCAAACCAGCTGATCTACTATCATTTTATGGCCAATATGCATTTTTCCACTAGGCATCATCCCACTGACCACTGCGTAATCCTGTTTCTCTCGGATTGCTTTGATTATCCGGCCATAATCACGGTGTCCGAAGATTATTCCCCGCCGCATCAAGGGGTGTGGTGCTTCCAATTCATCTAAAAGATCCTTGAAAGGTTTAATCCCAAATTTTTGAACAAGTTTTTCGTAATCTAAGCTAGTTGAACTCCAAGGGTCAATCAAAATAATCACCTTTAATCTTTAAAAATAATGATATTTTTTAAAATAATCTTTCAATCTTAGAGAAAATCAATCTTTATTTACTAGGGACGGATCCATTCCACATTATAATAGGTAATATCCCCTTCCTCATCCACCACAGCCATCAACAGTTTTTTATTAACTCCATGTGCCACGCGTACGTAGCTAGAAAAATCCAATATATTTAAATTATAATTTTCAGATATTACTTTAACTAAATAATCAGAATGCCCATCACCAGGAGTTTTACCACGTTCATAGACTCTGAATTCAGATCCGTACTTGAAACCAGTTTTAACCACGTATCCTCTATTTCTCATGTCCTGATATACTAGATATTTGCCATATAATTTTTTTTCCTGGACCAGGTTAGTTATCTCTTCACCTGATAATTCTTTTTCTTCATCAAAAATAGTTATTTTATCTTTAGAAAATAGATACAAGGCCTCGATCAATGATAATTCTAATTTACCATTTACCATACGACCATAATAACTTTTCTTATTTAGTTTCTCTGCTTTAGGGTTAATAATTGTAACCAGATCGTTTGATAACACTGCATGCATTTGAGGTCACCTTCAATTTTTAAAGAAATGAATTAGTTCCTTACTAATCTAAATTATTCTATGGTGGCGTGCCTATTTTTAAGGTCCTGTTCTTTTTTACCTAAAAGATACATGAATTCAGCTATCAGCCCATCTAAAAATAAAAGAGCAGTGTACTCAAACATGGTTCCCAGCGGAGCTAAATCATTATAATCGCCTTTCAATACATGACTAGTATAATATTTCCAGGGCGCTCTGCCTTCATTTTCAACATATTCTTTAGTTTTACTATCCATATATATCGTAACATCTAAATATTGGTTTAGGGTTGATTCCTGATTGGCAGTTACAGCCATTACTTCTGCCTTTACATTTTTAGAAGTTTCAGCAGCTAAAATAACTGTTTTTGATTCACCAGATCCAGATATAGCTATAAGACAATCATTTTTGGTTATAGCGGGAGTGGTTACATCACCAACCACGTGCACATTAAAACCTAGGTGCATGAGCCTCATAGCAAAGGCTTTACCCACTAGTTCGGATCTACCGCTACCTACAATGAAGATAGAATCAGAAGCAATTATATTATCCATCATTGCTGAGACTTGATCTTCACTAAGCTTGGTTATAACCTGCAGTGCATGTCTAGTTATATCATGGGTGGTTTTTTTAATTATCTCCATAATCTATCCTTTTAAATAAATTTTTCAAATTAAATTATTAGTCGTTAAATAGATACCCTTGACCTTGAAAATCAGGCAAACATTTAAAATTGTCCTATATTTAAGAATACTACTTAAATACCGGTAATCCTCAAACCAGCTAAACGGGTTTTATTTTTTATATTTAAGGTGATTAAGAGGGGAGTTATTTTTTCCACGATCCTAGCATTTGCTAGAGGTCCACAATCAATTGCCCTTACTCCGGGTATTTTCTCTGCCAGTTTCATTACTACTTTCTTAGATTCTGAATCATCACCAGATATGAGGCAGTCACAATTAACTTTTTCTTTAATATTAGTGAGACTGGAGGAACTAATGTTATTGAAAGCAGATACCACCTTAGTGGTTTTATCTTTTAAAATTGCTGCTGATCGTTCTCCCACAGAATTTTCCCAGAGTTCAACATAGTGGGTTGAAGATCCACCAATACAAGTATCTAAAGGAACTGATGCATCCACAAAAATTTTATCCTGTAATTGATCCTTTATACTGTTGAGGGTTGCAATTTGAGCCTGCAAAGGGACGGTAAGAATAACCACATCTCCTTTTTCAGCAGCTAGGGTATTGGTCATCCCTTGGACAGGTTCTAAGGCTTCACCCTTTAACATATTATGTAGGATGTTAACGGTATTTTCTGCTTTTTTAATATCTCTGGAACCTAAAAGGACTTTTTCACCAGCTCTAGCAAATCTTAATGCCAAACCAAAACCTTGATCCCCAGTTCCACCTATAATAGCCACTTTCATCTTAAAACCTCTTCAATTATTCATTTACCTATAGATACTCTTCCTATTATCATGCTAATTTTTTTATATGATCTTATATTCCTAATCTTTAATTAATATTCCTATTATACTTTATTTAGTTTGGATTGGAGGTAATCTAGGCTTTCTTTAACTTCAACTTTATTTTTTACTTCAATAGTCATAATACCCTGGTAATTGATTTTATTTAATTTAGAAAAAAACTGATCAAAATCAATAGTGCCCTGTCCTAATGCCTGATGGTTATCCCAGGAGCCATTATTATCAGAAAGATGTAAATGTCCTATGGAATTAAAAATGAGCATCTCTTCAACTGAAAAACCCATAGTATGGGCATGTCCCACATCTAGGGTCATCGATACTCCCAGGTCTTCTACTAAGTAATTTAAATCATTTAAATCTTTTAATAAATGTTCTTCCATTTGAGGCATATTCTCCACACTCAAGTGGATACCTCTATCTTGGGCATAGAGTGCGCATTCTTTTAAGGCCGTATAATTATTTTCTAATATTTTATCCTGGAATATACGTGCCAAGAATGGTATTTTCCCGGGGTGAACCACCAGTACTTCGGCTCCGACATGGTAAGCCCAATCCACTGAATTTTTAACCTGATTTATAGAAGATTTTTGGATGGATTGATTAAAAGAGGCGATATTAATATCGGAAAGCGGTGAATGCACAGCGATTTTAAGGGAGTAAGAATTTAACAGGTCGGAGTCTAAGTGATGGTAAGGGTATTCATGTATAATTTCACAGTATTCTACTTTTAAATTCTCTAAATAACTGATGATCTCTTCTACTGGTGAGGGATAAAGTGCTAAAGTAGATACTCCTATCTTCATTTTTATTAAATCCTCCATGATTTTGACTATTTTTTATATTTAAAAAAAATAATTAATAAATGGGCTCTTTAGTTAATGAGATTTATTATAAATTAAAAGATTTATAGTAATTTTTTTAGGAAACTTTAAATCGGTGGGGATGATAGCTATTAATTACTGATCTGCGCGTAATCGGGCATAAACCGGCAGATTATTCCCCATGGCCTCGATGATCATATCAGCCAGTTCAATATCTTTTTTGATCTTTATAGTACCCTTTTTCCCTACGGTGGCTGTGAAAAGATATTCATCTTCTATCATTATATCAAAAGCCACACCAATGGCATTTTTACCAAAATTAAGCACTACATAATTTCCAGTTATTTCCACTGGTATTTCAAATGTTTCCTCCACTTTTTTTGATTCTAAAGGTTCTATCCCGATACTTATACCGATTTTTTTTTCTAACTCATCGATATTTTTACCTTTTTTGCCAATGATCTTAGGGATATGTTTTTCTTTAATCCAAACCTGGGCCCTTTTATCTGATTTAACCTTTACTTTAATGGGGCCTCCTGGCACTTTCTTTTTAATTTCCCTTTCTATTTCCCGTTCTGCAATTTTTTGCACCGGGGTTTTACTGGGGATGGTGGTATCTCCTACATCCATTACTATGGTTTGTTCACCATAAGTGTAGATTTCATGGACTAATTCTTCATTTTCAAAGTTACGAATTTCGATTACTGGACGAGCTAAATCAGCTTCCAGCATACCGGTCGGGACTTTGACTGTTAATTTAACATCATAGATTGCTTCTACTTTACCTTGATCAATGAAAATAGTGGTATCCACTACCGAGGGTATAACACCTAATTCCACTCTTCCAATAATTCTCTGGATAGCATCAATTGGTCGGGTGGCATGCACCACTCCAATCATTCCCACACCTGCCAGTCGCATGTCAGCGAATATTCGAAAATCTTTGCTTTTTCGCAATTCATCATAGATAGTATAATCAGGACGTACCAATAACAATATATCCGCAGTTTTTTGCATATCCTTTTCCAGAGGGGCGTATTGGGTTATTTCATTTCCTACTTGCAAGTCACGGGGGGATTCCATGGTTTTGACTATGGCTTTAAGCTCTTTACTGAAAAAATCAGCTATTGCCTGGGCAAAAGTGGTTTTTCCAGCTCCTGGTGAACCAGAAATGAGTATTCCTTTAGCGATGTCTCTTAAACGTTCCACCAATTTTTCTGGTAATTTATAATCATCTAAAGAAACCCGGGCCACGGGACGCACAGCAGTAATTTCAAATCCTTCTGAGAAGGGAGGTCGGGCAATGGATATACGGTATTCTCTAAATTGTATCACGGTAGCCCCTTCCATTTCAATTTCAATAAAACTTTTAAAATCGCTTTTAGCCCTCTCCACTATTTCCCGAGCCATTCCATGTATTTTAGAATGTTTTAATGGTTTAGAACCTATTTCCACCAACTCAATATTTCCAGGAGTTCCCTTCTTAGCCATAGGCACTACATTTTCTTTAAGGTGAACAGACATGGTTTGGGGATCGAAGTATTTACTTATTTCCAGTTCATGGTACTCCATAACTTCCGGTCGGATATACACTACATCCAGACCCTGGGCTTTACCTACTTCAGCCTGGACTCGATCACTGGTAACCAGTACAGCGTCATGTTCCTGAGCAGTGTTACGGATCATGGCATCTATTTCTCCTCCACGGGAAAGAGAGATTTCGTCCAAAGTTGGTCGACGACCCACAAAATTCATAGAAATAACCTCTCTCTGTTGTAATTTTTGCAAATTTTTGAGTTCTTCTAAACCATTAAATCCACTTTCTCGTCCACGATTGGCCTGATATTCCAATTCTGAAACTACGGCTTCTGTTACAATCACCTCACTTCCTCGGAATTCTTCTTCCTGCACTATTTTGGTGATTCTTCCATCCACAATTACACTGGTATCTGGCACAATCTTCATTTAATTCTCCCCATAAATTTTTCTAGGATTAAATATTTTTTTCCCAATAGTTTTAATCCTTTCCTTATTATCTAAATCTAATTCTCTAAAAAAACAGGAATAATGACCAGTGTGGCAAGCTCCACCTTTTTGTTCCACTTTTAAAATAATTGCATCTTCATCACAGTCAATTAAAACCTGGTGCACCAGCTGCTCATGACCAGAACTTTCACCCTTTAACCATAATTCAGCACGGGAAGTGCTCCAATAATGTGCTTTTTTTGTTTTTAAAGTTTTCTCGAGTGCTTTCTGATTCATATAAGCCACCATAAGTATTTCTGATGTCTTAACATCTTGGGCAATGGCTATAATCAAATCTTGACCATTTATATGATGCTTAAAATTTAGTAAAATTTTTTATCTCTCCTACATTTATTATTATGGTTTTTTAAGCTAATATTTATTTAAACTAGGTTCAGGCTTTCACGGGGGTGGAAAATATATGATGTTATATTATTTTTTTAGAACATCGATCTGGTTTAATAATTCGTCTTTATTAATTAAAATCTGTTCCCCTGTTTCCATATCTTTTAGTGTTAATTTTCCCTGTTTTAGATCTCTTTCACCTACAAGGACTACTTTTTTTATTCCCCGGTTATGGGCATAGGATAGGATTTTCTTAAGTTTCTTCCTACCAAGATCCACTTCAGTGGAAATACCGGATAATCGGAGATATTGCGCAATTTTAAGTGATTCTTTTCGAGTTTTAGGGGATATGGGTGCTATAAATACATCGGCTACTGGACTTACTTTCCAATCTATTCCTTGACTAATCAAAGCTGACATCAAACGATCAAATCCAAAGGCAAAACCAGTGGATTCGATTTTCTCACCACCAAAAGTTTCAATAATGTTATAAGTTCCACCACCACAGATCTGTTTCTGGGCACCTAGAGAGGGTACGTAGATCTCAAATACCATTCCCGAATAATAGTCCAGTCCCCGGGCTATACCCAGATTAAGCAGATAATCATCGGTTTGTAATATTTCTAAATATTCTAATAGTTCTTCCAATTCTTGTAAAGCATTCAAGGCTTTTTCTCTACCCTTTAAGATTTTTTTCAGATTACCTATAATCTGCGGGTTTCCTTTCATGGCGATTAATTCTAAGAGAATTTTCAAGGTATTATCATCTATCTTCAATTTGGTCAGGAATTTTAGGAGTTTTTCTCTTTCACCTTTATCAATAAGGCCCATTATATGATCTTGATCTTTTTCCACAATATTAACTTCATCTAATATTCCACGCAATATCCCTAAGTGGCCTAAATGTATTTCGAAACCTTCTAATTCTAGTTCCTTGAGGGAGTGGGCAGCCATGGTTATCATTTCTGCATCGGTTTCAGGTGATTTTCCCCCAATTATTTCACAACCAAATTGCCAAAATTGCCTAAACCTACCGGCCTGTGGTCGTTCATAACGAAAACAACTACCAAAATAATACATTTTAAGTGGTTTAGGACTCTTTTGTAATTTAGAAATATATAAACGGGCTACCGGTGCAGTTAGTTCTGGTCGCAGAGCCAATTGTCTATCACCTTTATCTTTAAAATAGTAAATTTGTTCCACAATTTCTTCACCAGATTTCTGGGTAAATAGGGATAGGTTTTCAAAGATAGGGGTTTTAATCTCCTGATAAGCATAAGATTCAAATACTCTTTTTAAAGTATTTTCTACCATTTTACGTTGTTTCATTTGATAGAATAGGAAGTCTCTAGTTCCACGAGGACGTGATAATTCCATTTTATTTCTCTCCACTGGATTTAAATAAAGCTACATAAAAATTCTTAAGAATAATACGATATCTTTTTTTTATTACACTATTTTTTTAACTTAAATTTTAATTATTTAACACACACTTAAATAATCAATAGTATCTCTCAAAATTCGTATTAATCAGGTTTTAGGGTATAAAAAAGATTATATTAGCTTATTATTTACTAATATAAAATTTTTAATTTATTAATTTTATTAACCGAAATTTTCTCTTAAATGAGGGGAGGATTAGCAGTTAAGTTATTCATAATATTTTAAGTATTCCTGCAGCATCTGTGGAAATGATTTGGCCTCTAAAAATCTCAGGCCAAGCCTTTCTGACCATTTTTGTATACCCTCATCAGCAGCAACCACACCTGCTCCTAGTTCTTTGGCTAATAAGAGCACATCCAGATCAGGAGCGCTGTCTAATGTACCCTTCCTCAGGGTAGCTCTATATTTTTTTCTAAAATCTTTTATAGCTTTCCCAATGATTT
>PWMT01000111.1 GCA_003558085.1 Methanobacteriaceae archaeon | reverse complement strand
TATAGAGCATCAGTATCAGCAACAAATAGCACCGACACCTATCGTTCAGCAGCCAGAGGCCAGTCCCTGGGGGGACATTGCAGGATTAGCTGGTAGCACAGCGGGTATGGCTTTAGGAGCAGTTGTCGGTGGGCCGATGGGTGCGATGATAGGGCAGAGTATAGGTGGAGGTATAGGACAAGGAGCTTACGCATTAGCGAGGTAAAACCATGAGACAACCAATAATTATGCAGAAGCAGACTGAAAGCCCTTGGGCCGGCATAGCCGCAGGTTTAGCAGAGGGTATCCAGAAGGGCATTGGTATGCGTATGGAACAGCAGATGCAACGCCAACAGCGTAAGGAAGAACTCGGCTGGCAGATAGCTATGCAGACTGGTGATACTACTATGCTTGAGAAGATAGACGGCGCTCCTGACGACATCATACCGCAAATCCATCAATACCATCAGCGTATGCAGGAGATGGAAAGAGAGTCTGCTATAAAGGAAATCCAAGGTCAAGTAGCAGCACAGAAAATGGTCGGTGAAATGATGTTGGATGACTACAAGCAGACATATCCTGATGTATGGCAATCTTTGCCTTATGAAGAAAAAGCGTATGTATCACATTTGTTTACTCACGGCGATACCTTGGGCGAAGAAAATATCCAGATGTTATTGGAAAGACACACAGGCAGGGAGGTATCTCAAAAAGAATTAGAAAGAAGAGAATTACTCGGGATTGACGAAGAAAAGAATATACAAGTTAGTCCTGGAATAAAAGTTAGTGCTGATGAATATGAATGGTATTGGAATGTTCCAGAAAACCGTGTTAGTGAAGCTAAAATGACCATTGGAATGGTGGAAGACATGAAGGCTCGAGGAGATGATATAACTGCCCGTGAAATGGAACGTAGGTTCGTGCAAAGAACAATCCATGGACGTGCTGACTTGATGGGCGGGATGAGTGTTACTGATTTAGCACAGATGTGGCATAGACAGTTAGAAAAAGACCCCGGGAGATCTGTTTATATAAACGGCGAAAAAGTTAGTTGGTTTAACTTACCATTAACCGAACAGTGGACATACCTTACTGGAAAAGCAGAAAAATATCTTCGAGGGGATATAGAAGAAAGTCCGGTATCAGAAGGGACAGAAAGAAAAGATGTTGGTGGTCAAGACATAGATGCTTATACAGGAGTAAAGAGAGAAGACCAAAGGCCGGTCGCTCCACCTCCAGATGATACGTCACAAACAGAACCATCTAAAGAACAAAAGTCAGAATATACCCGTGAATCTGCTATCAGAAGATTAAAACAGTTAGCAAGAGAAGGTAATGAAGAAGCTCAAAAAGCATTGCTTAGACGGGGATATGATTGGAATTCTTGGCAATAGGAGAATGTAATGCCGGATAATATAGAAATTTATGAGCCGATATCACCTAAAAGAATACTGGAAAAATTCACGAAAGAGAAGATTCATGAAAATATTTATGAGAACACTCCAGTTGACGTTTTAGAGCAAGCGGCATTTGGACAAGATGAAGGCCCTGATTTTTCTGGATTGTCTTCTGATCAGATGGTAGACCTCGTTGATTCTTTGCCGAGAGAGAAACCTGTAACTACTGACGTTGCCTTTGAGGGTTTTGTTGATGATCCTTCACCAGAGTCCCTCTATGAAGGTGTAAACAAGATGACAGAAGCGTTCGGATTTGATGAATACCCTTCTTATGATGATCCCGAAGTATGGGGTAAAGAGCTTGATGTTAGTGTTGACGAATGGCCTACTGGGCATTATCTATACCATACATCTAAAATGAATGCTGCGGAGAATGAGGAAGACAAGATATATCATGCTACCGAAGCTGCACAAATAGCCTCAAAGATATCGCAAGAAAGACAAAGAGCTTTCATGGAGGCCGAGCGAAGTCGGCAATATCTCCCAGAGTCCCTTGCAGAGATGGAAGCAAAAGACCCTGCTATGCAATGGTCAGACAGAGACCTTGAGAAACCAGCACTACCTTTTGACAGTGATCCTTACGGATGGTATCGTCATCTTAGAGCAAATAATGAACTTAGACCAGAAGATTTACAACGTTTTATCGGTGCTACTCGAGGTTTCTTTGGGAAAAGATTAGATGAATTAAAGTTTACAACAGCTGCTGCTTTGCCGTTTGGACGTTATTTGACATTCGGTAAAGGGAGAGAATGGAAGCAAGAGTTTTACCAAAGACGTCCCGCGTTAGCTGAAGCGGAATTGGGAAACTTGCCATTAATAGGTTCTATACCTGCGAGATTCATTGCGGAAGACATACCGGGTGTAGCAGCAAGCATTTTTGAGATAAAGTCTTTATTTCAATTGATCGGGGTCGGTGGAAGCGCAGTAGCTAAAACACCTGTAGCAAAAAAGGGTGTGGACTATCTGGCGACTGCTTTAAAAGGATCGAGGTTAGATACTGCTACACAATATATGCCAGATTCTGTATTATTTTATGCAAAAAGATATTTAGGAGAACCGATTAAAAGAGGAGCGCATTTAGGGACTGCCGGGTTTGTAAGAGCTACTGCCAGAGACTGGGCAGAAGGGGCTGGCCTTACAGAAGGTATTAAGTCTGGCTTTGATGAAGCTAAGTGGTTCGCGGCTGTCGGTGCTGGGTTTAAAGTTGCTACTAATATAGGAGTCGACACTTCTGGATATATCAGAACTCTTAAACATAAACATCTAAGTAAATTTGCTAAGGAGCAAGAAGTTGGTGTTAATGACTTAACATTCCACTCAGCAAACGCAACATCAAGATTTACTTATTTGACGAAGAAAGGTCAATGGAGAGGGAGTCCCCCTACAAGAACTCCATTAACAAGTGTAGAGCAAAGGGAGCTTGATTGGCTGAAAGGCTTTATGTCTCATGGTACTGAGAAGGGTCCAGTAAAGGTAAAATATGCGGCAAAGTATGGAGTCAACTGGGAAAATGATATAGGATTTTTGATACCAGAGAAAGGTATATCTGCGTTAAAATCTGCACCAAAAGATATACCACGGCAAGTTGCCTCAGACAAAGCGGTAGCTCGCATAAGCGATGTTGCTTCTAAAGCTGGGATAGACACAAGGCGTGCTATGGCTGATGTGTCAAAGTACGCCGACTCTAAAGGAACAACCAATATAGATGAGAAAACCATAAATGATGCTCTTGGCATTACTAAAGGACGGGAAGCTCCGGCGCCTTCAAAGGAAATATCTACCAAAGCGAGGTTGGCAGGGATAAAGACCGGAGAATTGCTACGTGCAGACCAGATGAAATGGCAACGTGAAAACAAACCTCTTACAGCTAATGATATACAAGAAATATCAGAAGGTGAATGGCATACAGGCGAGGTTGATGTTTTAGATATTAAAGACCCTTCACCTTTGCCTTTACCTCCTAAGCCAGAGGGTGAAGGTTGGATGTGGTCACCAGAGGATAACGTTTTAGGCCCAGGGCATGATATCGTTGCACATCTTGGCCCTGGAGATTTCGCTAAAGGCTCATGGGTTCGGAAAATAGAAGAACCATCTAAGGCGACTGGTCAGAGAGAAACACAGCATGTGGAATCAGAAACACCAGAGTTGGATACTCTTAGTGAACAAGTCTCAAGAGACACAATTGAAGCGCTTGCAAGTCAATATGGGATAGATGCGGTTGGAAAAACTCCAGATGAATTGTTGCACAACTTACTTGATAGCCAGAGAAGGGAAGTAGCACCTGATCCTCATCAACATGCTCGCCCTCTTTCAGAAGGTGCTACAAGTGGTTTTAAGCAGTTTGCACAATATGATGTTCCTATTGATATGATGAATCTTGATCCCGCAAGATTTCAGCATCGACTTCGTTACGATGAAAGGGGCGTTACAGATAAATTAGATGCTGAAGAAGAATGGAAACCTCGCAGCGCTGCACCTTTAACTTTATGGAGAGACCCAGAAGGCACTCTTTGGGTTACAGACGGGCATCACAGGGCAGTCTTGGCAAATCGTTTGATCAAGGAAGGCAATTGGCCTGATGATAAGATACCCAACAAAACTATACCCTCTTATGTCCTTGATTCGGCTGATGGGTGGACAGAAGAAATGGCTATGGCTGAAGGTGCCTTAAGGAATATAGATGCAGACTCGGTTGATCCGTGGAGCGTTGCTAAAGCCATAAGAAGCACTGGAATGACCAAAGCAGATTTGCGTGATAGAGGGATGACATTCAAGAAGAAGTTGGTAAAAGACGGCTGGAATATGTCTCAGCTGAAAGATGAAGCCTGGAGCTTTGCAACGACAACCCCGGAGATGAACCCGACCTACGCAGGTTTGGTTGGTGAACTAATGCCTGAAAGCAGTGCTGACTTGCAGATACAGGCTCTTAAAGAAGTCCTCAACCCTACAATTAAAAACGACTATGAGGCAAAATCGACAATACTTAACTTTAAGGAAGCTCCTACTGTTACAAAGCGAGATATGTTTGGCGGTGTTGAGGTAAGCCTAAGCAATCTAAAAGGTAAGATTCAAGAAGGTGTGATGGCAGGCATCAATAAGGGTATGTATGGTGCATTATCAGAAGGGAAAATACAAGCAGCAAATCAGATAGGAACTACAAAGATAGATGTAGAAGAACATCGGCTTCAGAAATCTGATTTGAAAATAATAAAAGATACTCTTGACAGAACTTTCTTTGTCAAGGGCCCCATATCAGATGTTGTGAATGAAGGAATAAAATTATACGAACAGAATAAAACAGAACAAGGTCTAAAAGATGCTGTAAAATATACTATTGATGAGCTTCAAAAGATTGATGTGGCAAAGTCATACCCCGATCTCGAAAAGACATTGCCAAAAGAGACATTTGAAGTACCAAGGGAAATAGACGGAGAAGAGGTAAAAATAAAAATAACTACTGGAGTTAAGGAATCTTTTAGGAGGTGGCAAAATTATGTTGACACAGGAACAAAGGAGGCGGGTAGTCAGACACGCATCACATGGGATAAAAGTGGAACAACTGAAACAGTTGGAAGCGAGGATGTTCAAGACACCCTCAGAGGAGACATCGAAAAAGCAGAAGGAAACCTCAGAAAAGCAGGACAATTAGGAGATACCTCTGCCGGCGGGCCTCGTCCAAAGCCCCAAAAGAAAGAATTAAAGGCTATGTGGGAAAACACACAAGACGGCCAGATATATGAGCCAATACCAGACTTGAGCTCTGGATCAGAGAATCTTGCATGGGTTAATTCTAAGCTTGAGAGTTGGGACAGGACTACGAAAGAAAAGTTTTTATCTTCTTATCATATCGGGGATACGACAACGGTAGGTTCTTTAACCACAGACTTTTCGGGTACACAGCTAAGTAAAGATCACTCTATCGCGGAGCTTGCTATACGTATAAGGGAGATGTTAGGCCCTGAAGCTACCGGGAATGTTATAGACAAGGCTTTTGAGTCTGGACAAATTAGAGCTAACAACATAGGAAAGAGTCAAAGGATATATGGCGATAGGATGTTGTCGTCAGCTTTTAAGCGTATAAAAAATAAGTATGGAGATCCTACGCCAAATTATTCGAGTGGTGAAATTGCTGTTAGTTCTGGAGATGCTGACATTGTTGATTTAGGAAGAGAATTCCCTGAAATGGCGTGGGAAGAAGCTGGGGATATGGTTATTGGCAGTCCGAAATTGCCTGGATATAGGTTTGGTCAAGCACTGCCAGGTAAGATAAGCGCATTTAAGCCCGACCCGGCTTATGATCCCGAATGGATGGGGTTACCTCCCTCAACAGAAGTGGGGGGGAGTCTTATAGAAAAAATTAAAAATGATGCGGAAGGCCAGAAAATTGGTATGAGAAGTATTATAAGGAACCTATATGACCATCTTGGGACAGAGTTGAGGATAGGGCCAGAGCAACTTACTAAGAGTCATCCTGCTCACTATGAGGGGCAGGCAGATATGGTCAGGGATAAGTCAGGCGTAACTCAATATAGTTTCCACGAAGCGGGACATGCTATAAGAAGGAGAATCTCATTGGCAAATCCCGAGGTGTTGGAGGGTTGGGAAGACGATCTTCTTGAGATTGCAGGTAGGCCAGATAGTGCGGCATCAGCATTAAATCTTTCAGAGGGGTTCGCTGAATGGACAAGGCGATACGTCTCTCTCCCATCTACAGTCAGGAATTTGTCTGTTACATCGTCTATCGAAGAGTATATGAGGAACAGTGACCCAGAATTACTTGATGCTTTAAGGGATACATCTCGTGCCTTCAGAGCGCATGTTAATAGAGGTCCTAAGGCTATGTTTCGTAGTGTTCATCACGACCTCGAACCTATGCCTTCGCTGCCAAGTCAATTATCAGAGATGAAGAAGTCTTTTATACAATCGGCTATAGCAGGAGGGTATGGTTTTCAATCGTTTGATGAAGCTTTACGTAAGTTGTTGAAAGATACTGTCGCCAACGAAAAAACTTATAATGAAGGAGTACAAGCTCTTCATCAGTTGCAGAAAGATATTGAAGGAACTCCTGGCGATATGAACCGGATGTATATTATGGCAAAAGTGGCTCCAAAAGAGGCTGATTCTGCTTTATCAGGATGGGGAACTCGGATAACCAGCCCTGGTATGATCAATCCAGAAGCTCGTGATATGCTCGTTAATGCTGGGTTTAATGTGCCGGACGATGTTAGATTTGGGGATATGATGAAATTCCCAGGGGCAACAGGGCGAGAGATATTCAAAGAAATAGGACACAAGCAATTCCCTGAGTTTGAAGATTACCTTGCTGCAAAATCTTCTTTAGCAAGAGCCAAAGCAAAAGGATTGGAATATCATGGCGAAACAGAGGGCATATCAAAAGTCGATTTGCAAGAGATGGTAGAAGAGTGGGAAGGCGCTCACCCTAAGTGGATTGAACTTGCCGATAATGTGACAGAGTTTTTTGACAATCTTCTTATGATTGATGTTTTGGGGGGACTAAAAACGCCGGCAGAAGCCGTGAAAATGAAAGAGACTTACGATTATTATTCCCCTCTTATACGGGGAGCTAACCCTGGTATCCCGTGGGGAAAAGTTAAGGAAGCTCCCGGCCCTTCTGTTGGGCCTGGCTATGCAAAAGGCAGCCCAGAAGCAGTACAAGGTTTGCTCGAATCGATGGTTCAAAGGGCACACAAGACTTTTCAGGCTTATTATGATAACCAAGCTATGATGTCACCATATCGTTTAGCGCAGGATATCGAAAGGCTCGATTATGTTCCTCGTGAAGTGAAAGATTTTGTTTGGAGGACTATAAGGCCTTTGAGACTTGAGGAAAGAGTTGTGGGGAATCTTGATAGTAAGCAAGCAAAGGAGGTTTTAGCAGAAACGGCTAATGATGCCAAGATACTTGAAAGAGGGCTGGTTCGAGATATAGACCAGCTAAGATCACTTAAACTTGATTCACGGGAAGCTTACGATGGATTAGCAAAGAGCCTTGGTGATGAATATGTCGATCCTTACGACCTCAATATAGCATGGGCGGGGAAGCCTGTTTGGGATAAAGTTGAGCCAAAAGGGTCAAATATAGTCGCCGGAAGTGAAAATGGTGAATATGTGTTCTTTCAGATAAATGATATGACCCTGTATAGAAGTATGATAGCAAACAAGCAAAGTCCCTCT
>PWMT01000174.1 GCA_003558085.1 Methanobacteriaceae archaeon | reverse complement strand
GAATATTCTAACCGTAGGGACTACGGGGCTTGCCTTTGGAAAAACTAACAATAAGTTAGTGGATTAGGAATCTACGACCTCTATAGGTCGTAGTAGTTCAAAGGATAAAAGGGGTTGATAAAAATGAATATGTTTGAATTTGATATAATATACCAGGGAGAAAAAGAAGTAGTTCACATACCACTCGATTTAGGAAAAGACTCATATTGGAAGCAATACCCTGAAGAAGGCTTATGTTATGGGTTTTTTGTTCGTAAAGAGGGTGAACCATGGGAATACGTTCGAGGTTTATGCACAGGAATAGTAGAAAAAGAATATACCGTAGTAGTTACAAAGGGATTACATGCCTCTGCTTTAAAAACTAATAACTGGTATATTGATTGCGATATTCAAGAGCTTTTTAAGCCAGAAGATGAAAAAGGGAGAAAATGTTTTATGTTCGCTCAAAAGAATTGTGAACTAGTAAAATAATTTGTAGGATTCCTCCCATAGTTTAATTGGAAAACTACAAGTTGAAGGTTCGAATCCTTCTGGGAGCTTTCCTCTCTAATCGGCCGATTAGAGGGATGAGAAATTAAATCAGAGGTTAGAGCTCCATTTTTGGGGTTTATGACCGGCCGGCGGGCCCGATACCTGAGCCCTATATAACTATTGAAAATTTGAGGGATTAGCTACCCCTCGGATTTGACGTAGGGGGTTTTCGCAAGCCAATACGCGCCAGGGCGCGAAGGCTCAATGGAGAGCCGTCCGGCTCCAGACCGGAAGATGGCGAGTTCGATTCTCGTCGTGCCCATTCTATTACAATGAGGTGAAGAAATGACAGAATTAAAATATAAAATAGACGAATTAATACTATTAAAAGAAGAGTGTAAAAAAAAAGAAAATGAAATCCTTATTTTAAAAGAAACTATATCAGACCTAAAACATGACATTATGATGAAAATTGACATGGATAAAATACTTAGTCGTAGCGGTTTAAAAGGACAAGGCGACCTGGGGATAGAAGAATTTTCTATTGATATTGAAGACAATATCTGTATAGTATTAGCTGTTAAAAATATAAATGTCGCCCAATTGTCTTATTTGCAGAAAAAATATGGGGAAGTTACAATATTCCCTCGCAGTTCTCCCGCAGAAAAAAAAATATATATTGGTGTAATGATAGATGTCCGTAGAGATAAGGAATATAATTTATAATGGCCAATATGGTGTAGAGGAAGCACTCCAGACTGTGACTCTGGTGGGGAGGGTTCGTTTCCCTCTATTGGCCTTTTAGGACTTATACCTTAGAGGTTAAAGGGCTCGGCTCATAACCGAGAAGTCGCTGGTTCGAATCCAGCTAAGTCCATTGCAACGGTGGCCGAGTGGTTTAAGGCGGCGTCCTGCTAAGGCGTTAACTCTGAGAGGAGTTCCGAGGTTCGAATCCTCGTCGTTGCGTTGCCGCGTTTGACAGATCGGTTATGTGACGGGCTGTAGACCCGTTTAGCTCGGTTCGATTCCGAGGACGCGGACTCCTACCAAATTAAAAGGTGAAAATAAATGAAAGAAAAAACCCAAGGATATAAAATAATAGTACCAGATGATATGCCAGAAAATGAAGTAATGATTAAATTACAACCCGAAATTGCCGATGTAATGAATAAGATCCAGGAAGAAGGCGTGGAACTTAAAAATGTAGAGGTTCACGTCAATAAAGATGAAGAAACCGACTCTCATATAATCCGGTTTATCTATCAAAATAGTAAATTATATATATAAGAGGGAAGATATATGTAATAAAAGAGTAGAAGAGTGTGAATTATTATGCCTATAAGAGAAATAAAATATATAAAAATCGAAAGACGTTGTAAAGTTCCAGAAATAGCGCAAATTATAGATGAACTATTTTCAGAGTATATAACAGATAATGAAGTATTTGTTTCTTTGGAAGTAAAAGAGGACGTTGTAATTGCAGGAAGTGATTCAATTTTTAAAATATGTTTCCATTATATAAATAAACACTATAGGAGGTAATATAAATGAAATTAAAAAGTTATAATGAGAAATAAATGAGGTGAAATTATTGCGACTTTGGTTAATACATCCAAAATATTTAGATACAAAAGGTCTAGGCGGACAATGGTTAGAATCGCTTTGGCCGGCGCGAAATCCAAGAAAATATGTTGATACTAAATTTCCAGGTGCAAACTATTTATTAAATAAAGCAACAGAGGATACAAATTTACGGATAATTGTTGGTTGTTACCGCGAAGAAATCTATAAAGAGGCTGTAAAAAGAGGTTTTAATTATAATCAGGATTTAATATATACTGAACCAAAACCAGAGCAATTTGATTATAATAATATAATCGACATACCCCACCAAGCGATTACAGAGGATTATAAAGACTTGGCGGGCCGTCTGGATGACCGGGCGCCTGGCTGGCTCGATCAATGGTCAGATGAGAAAGAGATACAGCCACATCCAATATTTAATGTACCAGGAGGCAACCCATGGAAACCAGACAAATAAAGGTTCAAAAAATCATTATACTCCTAGCAATGCTACTAACCATAACAATATATTACCACCAACCAACCATCCACCCAACCATCCCATTTACGATAATCATAATTCTAACCCTAATATTCTTTTATTTAACATCACAGGAGGTGAAAAAATGAAGAAAACTTGCACTGTTGAAATAGACAAAGTTCCTCAAGATATGGTAAAAATAATGCTTGATAAAATATTTGAAAAGGAATTAAAAGGCAATAGATTAATTGATTTGTATTTAACCGAATCCTCAAATAACACTGCCTATAATAGAACATATAATATATTTGCACATTACGAGGTTCGATTAGATATAAGAGGTGAAGAGAAATGAGCGAAACTATTGGTAGTCGCATTGAATTTTTTAAAAGGTCTAAATCACCTAGTATACAGGATGATTTTGAATTAAGGAATCATATGAAATTTAATAGACATAAAACAATACAGGAAAGGTTGTTTTTAGTAAAACTTTTTATGGAAATTAATAAGAACCTAGAGGAGGAATTAGATGGAAATTTATAAAGACGAGGCGGGCGAGTTGTATGTAAAAATGAGCGGGAGAACGGAGGATTGGGAGATATTATTTAGCCAAAAAATGCCACGCACAATTCTTAAGCCGATGAGAGTTGACCCCGACGGAAAATTCGTGTTTAAATTAAAAATGTGTCCCGAAGAAAACTGCTCATTTTGCGGGTCTGAGCAAGAATGGAGCGAAGAAGAGATAGGAGTTATTATCGGAAATATATTCAATAAAAGGTAGACAGGTATGAAAAGAATAAAATTTTTTGTTTTAATTCCATTTATTCTTTTTTTGATATCCTTTCCATTAGCTAACACTGAGACGACTGTTGAAGAACCAGAGATAATAGAATATAGACCAGTATATATAGTATCCGATAATATACATAATAAACAATATGATATTAATTTTATGGGGGATATTGCAGATAGTTTAGAAAAGCATGGAATGAACGCAACTGTTTATTGTAACCCTGACCCTGGAGCTCACAATTGGGTTCTACTTGATGAGAATATTCCAGAAGACGCTGTTATCTTAGAAATATCTTATATGTGTGCAGGAACTCTCAATAGCAAAGGAACAACATGGTATCATCAACGCCTTCGAAATAGGTCTTTAGTAGTTGTTAATGTGAGTCCCTTGGATATAAGAGATTTAACATGGTTACCAAGAGCATGGGATGATAATTTTAGTGTACCAGGTTTTAGTGGATTAGAAAACCCATATTCTCATTTAAAGGAATATGGAATAGGATATATCTACTCTTCTTGCCCAGACGAGATTACAGAGCAGGTAGTAAATAAAGATTTTGTTAAGGAGTGTTAATTTTTAACTTAATATTTTATAAGAAAACATATTCTTAATTTTTAATAAGGAGGTCATGTACATGGCAGAAGAGAAAGAATATGACATTAACCCTAAAACATTCCGTGGAAGAAGAATTGGTAGGAAAATTGCCAAAATTTTAAGACAACAGGCAAAATTTGTACCCGAAGACACGGTAATTCTTGCTGTAAGGGGCGAGAAGCTTATACTTTTAGGTCACGGTATTGAAGAGGATTTAGATTTGGAAGAAGATTAATTTATAAATATTTTTTTATAATCACAGGTAAATCTTTACTATGGAAAAATTTATATACTAGAAAAAACAAAAATATAAAAAAGAGGATGTGATAATACATGAATATTTATAATCAAGAAATAACATCAGAAGATGTCAGGGCTTACTTAACATTTATTGAGCCTGCCGGTAAAAAGAAAATAAAAATAAAAATGAGGACGGTAAAAGGAGGCAAACTGCCTGATTTTGACATTAAAATTGATATGCCTAAAAATAAGTTAAAATATATATATGAACTTAGAGGTAATATCAATCTTGCAAGAATGGAGGCAAAATCTTTAATAAAAGTGGTAATAAATAAAATTGATAGTTTTTTAAGCCAATTTATTAATATGACCCCTAAAGGAAAGGTTGATATGAAAAATAAAATAAAAAAAATGATTTGTTCAGACCTAAAGATATATTGTAACTCTGATAGTAACTATAAAAAACAAATTTTAAGTCAATACGACACTTCTTATTTAAAAACAATTATCCAGGTATAATTATGGTAAAACATATTCAAATATTTTATAATAATAAAAGACTTGGAGCCTCTGAACAGAGGTTTACTGTGGGTAAATTATGCCCTTTTCCTATTGGTTATGTACAAAAAATTATTCTTTCAGATACAGGAAGCACTGTTACGATAATTGGAGAAAGAAATCGTATAATGGTAATAAACTTAAATAATAATAATATTCTAGGTTACATCTTTAATGATGGAAACGGAGGTTGTTAAATTGTCAAATGAAAATCTAATAAATGAAGCTGTAGTTATTAAAAAATTATTCAGTTATATTAATGAAAGAGTAAAAAAGATAGAAGTTGAGTTATCATTTTTTAAAGACCAATCCACGAATTTTTTAGATAACCCAGAGGGTATGGAATATTTAATTGCTTATAAGGAGGGGAAAGTTGTAGCATACCATCACATATTAAAGAAAGTTACTGAGTTTCTAGAAGACGAGTTAAATAGTATAAAAGAGGAGTGAATTGAATGAATACTAGAATAAAAGTATGTAAAAAATGTAGAGGTATTGGGTTTATAAGAGGTGTAAAAAATGACGAAGAAAAAAGCTGCGGGGCTTGTTACGGTACAGGAATTTATGAATTTGAGAATATTTACTAAAATTTCTTATACTATTTTTGCCATAATCCTAATATTAGGGTTTATTCGGTATATTTCAGTGGAAGTTTTAGTTGTAACTATTTCACTTTTGTTTCTTTTAGTGATGATAGTTTTAGGTAAGTGAGGTGATTTCATGGTTAAATTGCAAAAATTTGATGGTAAATGGTATACTATTATAGACCCTTGTTTTGGGGTAAAAGCAAAAGGCAAGACCCTTTCTAATGCCGAGAAAAATTTTGAGAAAGCCTGGGAAAAGTTTATTACTAATAATAGCACAATTTTTGCAGGTAATACAGAGGGTATTATTGAGCATAAGAAAAAGAAATAGTAAAGTTTATATACTATAAGTGACAAATTAATATATAGGTGTGTAAAATGATAGAATGTGTAGAAGAAATTACCAACATGTTGAAGTGTGAAATAGATTATATTTCAAAAGATGATGGACAAAGAGATGTAAAAAAACGGTTTAGGCAAGTTATGAAAGTTAAAGACCGAATAGAGAAAAGAGTAGAAAATTTGGGTGCAGACAATGAAATTGAACCAGATTTTATTATTATAGGTTTATGTTTGGCTTTATTGTCTATGCTTGAATCTATTGAAACAAAAAATACGCAAGACTTATCTAAACTAATTAATTTATTGTTTAATGTTAAAGAAATTCGTATATCAAGTAATTAAAGAGGAGTGATTTTTAATGCTTAAAACAATTTGGAGAAAAATTCGTTCTGGTGAACGGGATGAGGAAATGGAGCAATTTGAAAGGATAATGGTTTATGAGATTAATAAGATGGAAGATTATATTAGAGGTCGAGTAAAATCTGGTGCACCACCAGAAGCTCTTTTTTATGGTATGATAAGCTCTATAAACCAGATAATTGTAGATACCGAACAATATGATTTGGGTGCTAGTGAAGATTTAAAAAAATTAGTTAAAGAGGTAGTAGGGGTTGATAAAAATGAATGATATAAATAACGATAAAGAATTTCAGGAATTAATAGAACAAGATAAAATAATGGAAAAACGTCTTATTAGGGACGTTGAAAAATTTGTTTTAGATGATTTAACTAATAAATATAAATTAGACTCAATTATCGTTGCATTGGGCTCAATGACTAAGAGATTAATGTCTAAGTTAGAAGAAATTTATCCTGAAGAGGGGGAAGAAATTAGGGAATCAATGGGAATTTTTATTTCCACACCTCCTTCTGAAGATGATTTTGAATAAATTGAAGATTAAAAAAATTTGAAAAACGAGGTAAAAGATTACAAAGGTGTTAATAATGAAAAAAAGTATTGAGAAAACAACTTTTTTATATGATTCTTCTAAGGGTAAAGTAACTCCAAGAGTGGGTTTATATATAGCTTCAAAAATAAATATTAAACCCTTTATGGAATCTACTCTTACAGAGCATGATATAAAAAGAGAGGCTCAAAATATTTTTGCTTTAGAACAATCAGAAGATAATTATGATGAATATTTAGGTATAAGCGTTATCTTTTCTACAACATTTAAGAGAATACATTTGATACCTAGAAGCACTTTTGCCTATGCACCCATCTCTATTGAATTAGATATTGCAGAGGTAACAGTAGATACCAGAAAGCGCAAATGGATACCTACTGGCAAAAGAGAGTCTTTTTCTATCAGTCAAGATAAAATAAATAATTTAATTCGCTCTTTTGAGATGGATAATTTAATACATGATGATATTGATTGTATTAAAGACGAAATTAAAGAAAAAAGTGTAAAAATTATTAATAAATTTTTATCTCCACCAGCACTCGAGTTAGGTAATTTAAGGCTCGATACAGAATCAGATTTTAATGTTAGTCATGCTGTTAAAGTGTCCGCGTTATTAAAGTTTTTAAAAAATGCTAAAAGTTCTAAGAGAAAGGTGGTTTTATGAGCAGAAAAGTAAAATTATTAAGTAGAGTAGAGGGTAATTGGTCTTCAGGCACAGCAAAACCAGTAGATAATGACCCTGATAACTCTTTTATAAAAACTATGGAAGTAAAAGAATTTCATAAACCACCCAAGGCAGTTGCTAATATTGGGGTTGGAATTAATTGCGTGGATAAGACAGTTAAGGGAGACTTCATATTAAGTAACGGACAAAGCCTGGATATAGATTCTGCTGAATTAGAGGCTATGCTGTTAAGGATAGGAGATATGGAAATTTCCGCAGATATTGTAGTGGAGAATAAGGATGGTTGCTTCTGCGGTGATGGTATATTATTTACCCCAGAAAACGAGGTTGATGAGATGAGCCAAAGCGATATAAAATTAAAAAAATGGTGGAAAAATAAAGAAAAAAGATATAAACCCGTAATAAAACCTTTGTTAAAACAAGAGCGTACTTTAAAGGTTGTTCAAGGTTTAATTAGTTTAGAATGTGATGAAGCTACCGTAGATATTGAAGATGTAAAATGTTCTATAGAAAAACCTTCTTTTGCTGATGTTAAGAATAAAAAAATACTTCTTAGGTTTGAAGAGGGTGAGACAGAGAGGTTTAAAAAAATAGT
>PWMT01000125.1 GCA_003558085.1 Methanobacteriaceae archaeon | reverse complement strand
TTCATATTAAGATTAGTTCTATTCAAATATTAAACCATATAATTGATTTACTATATAATACTTAATAGAGAATATAGTGATTTACTATTTATAGAGTCAAAATTTATAAAGTGGAGGTGTGATTCTGACTCAATATCAGATGCATAAGGAAATATTAGAACAACCTGATGCCATGCGCAATACTTTCCAGAGGGAACAAGAAAATATGGATCGCATAGCTTCTAAGGTAGCACAAATGGATAATATTTTTTTGGTGGGGTGTGGAAGTTCTCTTTCCACCTGCTATTCAGTTAAATCGGCTTTAGAAATGGTTCATGAGATTAATCTTGAAGTTTTAACTGGTTATGAATTTTATTATCATAAAAAGATTTCTAAGCAGCCTTCAGTAGTTATTCTCAGTTCTCAGTCTGGTGAAACTGCTGATACACTAGCAGCTCTAAGAAAAGCCAATGATAAAGATTTACTCACGGTGGTCATCACCAATGAAGCAGAAAGTAGCATGGCCCAGGAAGCGGATGAGGTTATCATTACCCAGGGAGGTAGAGAAACCGCTATAATCGCTACCAAAACCTATGTTACCCAAATGCAAATATTATATTACCTTCTATTTAGATCCCAAAAAACAGCTGAGACCCAGCAAGTAGTAGATGATTTATATAAGCTTCCAGATATTATGGAAAAAGTAATAGCCACTAGTGAAGAAGCTAATAAAAAACTGGCCTTTCAATATAAGGATGATGATATCTTTTACTGTGTAGGGAGCGGTCCAAATTATGGTTTAGCCTATAAACTAGCCATGACTATGTTCATGGAAGGGTCACTAAAACATGCCTGCCCTCTTTATTCTGGAGAATTTAGACATGGTTTAATAGAAAGGGTGGAGCAAGGTGTACCAGTGCTTTCATTAGATGCTAATTTCCCTGGTGATGAATTAACCCAAAAAACCTGCAAGTTTTGTGCTAATATAGGGGCAGAGAATCTTATCTTTCAGCTGGAAGATTATGCCCAGATTAATCCATTACTATCCCCTTTTATTTTAGTCATTCCCTTAGAATGGTTTATCTACTATTTAGCTCACTATACTGGAGAAGATCCAGGTAGCACCCGGCATATAGGTAAGGTAAGGTTTGAATAATACACAAATTTTTTATAAAAACTGTGACTGGCAATCTAAATTCGTCTGTGATTAATATTTGGGTGTAAAATAATATGGAAGAAGACTCGTACCTGGAAAAATTAAAAGCAGTGCTCCGCACACGGGATTGTAATATCCAATATCAATCGAAGGTTGTTGAAATAACTTTCAAAAAAAAGGAAGATGCTGAATGGTTTGAACATATTTGCTCTTCCCTAAAAGGCCAATCTGTTGTTTCATGTTTAATGAGCCTAAGTCCTCCTGGTAAATCCCAATATAAATTTATATTTAATATTCGAGATACGGAACGGTTTTTAAAACTTATGGATAAATTATAATCGGTAATAAAATTAATCCTATAAGGTGATAAAGTCCTATCTAGATAGATACTTTAGAAACTATATTAATAAATAAAGTATTATCTGAGGTTATCATTACCGAAAAATGATTAGTTTATTAATTGAAGATTTTATCAATCCTTCTTAGTTTAAAAAAAAAAGATTATTTATGCTTAGAACCTATACCTATTGAAAAATTTAGAAGAGGAATAGATCATGGTAGTAGAATCAGCACCAATCAAATTTAGTAGAGAAATTGATGGAGAAATGATAGATTTAATGGTAAGTGAAGATTTTGTAATGGATTTTCACTTCATTAGCCAGGAGGATCTTACGGTTATCCTTCGAGTTCAAGGTGTGGATTCTAAAAAGTTGAAAGAATTCTTTAAAGATAGTAAAGGAGAGTTATTTTATCTTAAAACGAGGGATACCTGGCGTGATGAGATTGTAGAAGGTGAATTTTTACTGAATGATATGTACATGGATGAGGGTCCACCTATTTCTATTGATATAGGAGTCCAGCCACCTATGGTTCGCTTAATCCTGGACTTTAAAGGCCCCATAAAATAAAAATCTTTCATTTTTTTAAGTGAACCTGGGAGTTTAATATGCGCAAAAAATATGATGAACCTATGTGTCCGGATCCATCTATCTGCGATATAGATTTTAAAGATGTTAAACAGGATATAAATGAGCTGTTAGAGAAAGAATCTTTTGCAGTGCTGGCCACTCAAGGTGAGGGCCAACCTTATGCTTCTCTTATGAGCTTCCATTCCACGCCTGACTTGAAAAAAATCGTATTCAGCACTGCCCGAGAGACCAGAAAATTTTCATTACTTAAAAAATCATCTAAAGTGGCACTTTTAGTGGATAACCGATCACAAATCCCACCCAGTTTAAATCGTATCAGTGCAGTTACTATTACCGGTGAGGCCCGAATATTACCTTTCGGAATTGAATCAGAGAGATGGTCTGATTTTTTAGTAGAAAAACATCCCTATCAAAAATCCTTTATCAAAGCACCTTCCACTGCCATTATCCTTGTAGATGTATACCGCTACTTACTAGTAAAACGCTTCCAGGAAGTAGTGGAATGGATCCCTTAACTTCTAATAAGAGAGAGGAGGTTAATTTGCAGAAAACTGATATAATTTTATTAAAACAGGCCAATATTGAGGTAGAAAAGGTAGGGGCTAAAACTAAAAACCTAGCTATCCTAATCAATCAAGATATTAAGGTCCCGGATGGTTTCTGCATCACCACATCCGGATATAAACAGTTTATAGAAGAGAATCAACTAGCTCCTAAAATCGACATGGAGATATATAAAAAATCTTCTGAGGATATGCGTTGGGAAGAAATATGGGATGCTTCTTTAAGAATACGGGCTGCTTTCTTAAGGGCTAAAATACCACTTAAGCTCAAAAATAGTATAGTGGAATTTTTAAAAGAATATGACCCCTCCACAAGTTTTTCAGTTAGATCCTCTTCTCCAGTTGAAGATTCCAGAAAACATTCTTTTGCAGGTATTCATGATTCCTATGTGAATATTTCCTCTATAAAAGAAATCCTTAAATCTATAAAAATGGTATGGGCTTCTCTATGGAGTGATCGGGCCATACTTTATCGGGAAGAACTGGAACTGGATTCAATCAATAGTTCTATAGCTGTGCTCATACAGGAAATGGTGGAAGAAAAAATTTCTGGTCTGGCCTTCTCTCAGGATCCCCGGGGTAAAAAGGATCATCTTATAATTGAAGCCATTGAAGGCTTATGCAGTGAACTGGTGGATAATGAAAAAGAACCAGAAAAATGGATTATAAGAAGAGAGGATCGGAAAACAATTAATCATTCTAGGCCTTCCCTTTATCCGGATACATTATTAGCTGCAGAGGAAAAGAACCATCTCCTGGATTATCTATTTAAATTGGAGGATATATTTAAGTTTCCAGTGGATGTAGAGTGGACAGGCACAGGAGAAAATTTAACCATTCTACAAAGCCGCCCCATCACTAGTGTGATAGACCAGAATCAGGAAAGACAATGGTACCTAACCTTGACTCCTAGTTTTGAGAATCTAAAAAAACTGGCAGATAAGGTTGAATATGAGCTTATAATTGAATTGGAAAATGAAGGGAACCGTTTATCTGAGGATAAACCCTATGATTTATCTAAAGAAGAATTGGCAGATAAGATAAAAGAAAGAGCAGGGATCTATGATAAATGGAAGAAAATTTACTGGGATGAATTCATACCCTTTGCTCATGGAATTCGCAACTTTGGAACCTATTATAATGATCTAGTAAAACCAGATAATCCATATGAATTCATGGAACTACTTAAAAATGAGGACATCATAGCCTCAAAGAGGAATAAGGAATTTGAATATTTATCAACCCTAATTAGAAAATCCCAGCCACTTCAAGAATACCTTAAACAACTCCTAAAAAAGAATAGCAAGGGCTCATCTTTTGTTGAGCAATTAAAAAAGATTAAAGATGATAATAAATACTCTAAAGAATTCATTGACGGATTTTTAAATCTAATACATAATTATATGGATATTTCTTTTGGTAACATTTCCCTGCAAGAGCATCCTGAAACTATAATTAAAAATTTGTTAGAATTAGCCCAAAAAGTAGAAATAAAAAACGCGGATCAGAGAGAAAAAGGAAGGGATAAACAATATTATCTGGAGAAACTTTACCGTGCTGCAGGTGATTCCCGCCAGGAGGAAGTTGATGAAGTATTAAGGATAGGGCGTTTAAGCTGGAAACTAAGAGACGATGATAATCTTCTCCTGGGTAAAGTAGAAAATCAGTTTTTAAAATTCTTAAAGGCCGGGGCTGAAATTCTAGAAAAGGAAAATAGATTAGAAAACCTGGAAAATTTAAGTCTGGATGATTGGCCAATCATTTATAAAGCCTTAAGAGATGATTATCATCACCTCATCAGCTTAAAAAAAGATGAAGTGGATTTAAAATCAGAAATTGATTATAAGCCCCGGCAACTGGTAGGTCAACCATCCTCACCAGGCATATCCACGGGCAAGGCCCGGATCATTAAAGACTTTGAAGATTTTTCCTCACTACAATCCGGGGAGATACTGGTCTGTGATGCCATACAACCCCAGATGACCTTTTTAATATCATTAGCATCAGGTATAGTAGAACGTAGAGGAGGTATGCTGGTGCATAGTTCTATAATAGCCCGGGAAATGGGTATACCTGCCGTAAACGGGATTAGTAAGGCCACAGAATTGATTAAAAATGGAGAGTTAATCACGGTAAATGGATATTTGGGTTTGGTGGTTATCGGAGAAGCTGAATTTGAGCTAGAACATTCTAACCAACATGCTGGTCAAATTTAATTCATTTCTTCTTTAAATCATTCACTTTCTCAGCAAAATCAAAATCCCAATCAGTTAATCCGCCTCGATCATGAGTATAAATAGTTAACTTCACCATACCGGGAGCTATGGTTATTTCTGGATGGTGATTAATTTTCTCGGCGATATTACCCACTTGTACGGCAAAACTCATAGCGCTGGCAAAGTCAGGAAATTTAAAGTGGCTTTCCAGGTGATGATCATCTTTTATTATCCAATTTTCCAGATTTGAGGCTCTTTTTTGGATCATTTCCGTGCTTAAAAGTTCAGGAGGCATCATGCAATCATCTCTTATAATTTTTAATTATTTATAATATTATGATTGGAAAGATTATAAAGAGTAACCTCTAATAACAAATGATATAAACTAAGAATATTTAATTAATCTCTTTAACTTCAACACATAAAAATTTTATCAGATTAGATTATCCTAATAGAAAAACTAAATCCTTTTTTAGAAATTCACAAAGATTAGTTTCTCCATCAGTTAAAAATAAATTATCATAAGTTTGGTGAAATAATGGATAGAATAGTAATGGGACTTCCCAAGGGAAGCTTGAATAATGTAAATAGAGGAAATACTCATCAATTATTGGTGGATGCTGGTTATGAGGTTAAGGGATATGAACCAGGAAAAGAAGATAATGAGATGGAAATCATCAATGATCCGGAAATCAAGACTTTTCTCACCCGACCTCAAAGTGCTCCTGTAGAATTGAATAGAGAAATGCTGGATATTGCCATTATCGGAGAAGATTGGGTTAAGGAAGAATCAGTTAATCTACCTCAACAGCTCATCACTAAAATCGGGGATCTAAATTATGGAAAAACTCGTTTAGTGGTGGCTATACCTAAAGAAACTCCCTATGATTCTTTAACTGAATTTTTCATAGCTAATAAGAATAGAAATACACCAATTTTATGTTTTACAGAGTATCCAAATCTTACCCGGGATTATATTATGAGTAATCCTGGTTATGAGGAAGTTTATGGTGAAAGCATTCCCCTCATACAAATCAGGGGTTTAGCTACTGGTGAAAATGATATGGTGCAGGTAATTAATTCCGACGGTGCCACCGAAGTATACATTGCTAAGGGGGCGGATTTAATTGTGGATAACACCCAAACCGGAACTAGCCTGAATAAAGCAGGTTTAAAGATTTTGGAGGTTATAATGGAATCCAGTGCAGGTCTTTACGCCAGTCCAAGTTGTAAGGGATTAAAGTTAGAGAAAGCTAAAATGATATTTGATCAGCTTTTTGGGGCGGTTAAGGCTCGCAAATTTTTCGATGTTAAATTCAACATAGCTAATCACCGAGTGGAAGTAGTCAAAGACTTTTTAATGTCCCATGAATACTGCTCAGATGAACCCACGGTAGTAGTGGGGATTAACTTTTCCCAATTCAATGTATTGATACCTAAAAATAAGTTTCCTGAAATGTTAAAAGGTATAAAAAGTTTTGGGGCATCAGCGATAGTAAGGGAGAATGTTAAACAATACGTACAATAATATAAAATATGTCCCTATTTAATCATTCATCATTTTAAATTATTAGGGTTACTAATCATTTTTTGGGGTTGTTTTAGGTTTATGATCATTTATTTTTAGATATTTTAGAATAAGTTTAATCTACGCTTACTATTCTTACATATATAGTATTACGTCTTAATCTCTTACTCCCAAAGTCATGGCATCCATAGGAAAATAAACAGGGCAATTAAATTTAAATTAAAATTGATATAGCTGATTCTCTTAACTATAGCCTATTTTTTTTTTAGTTAGCCAAAATTAAATTAATATCAGTATCGGATTGGATGTTATAGATTAAAAACATTTTAAAAAAAATATATTCTCAAAAATACAATATAAGTAAGTAAGGCAAATTTTAAAATAGAAGGGAGTAATGGAAAATGAAAACCACAGAATTTATTGGAAAAACAGTTATTGATAAAACTGGTCTGGAAGTGGGAAAGGTGGAAGATATTATAATCAAACCTAAAAAATGTTTGATTGATCGAGTCATCATTGTAACAGGTGGTATGATCAATAAAAAATATTTCAGTGTAGGTGAAAAAAATATTGAAGGTGTAGGGGATTATATTCTACTTAACTTGGATAAAAATGAGATTGAATCCCAACTAACCCATGAAGACAAGGAGTACCTCAAGAAAGTGGAAACTAATTTTGAAGCTGTTCAGGGAAAGACAGTAATCACTAAAAATGGGGTGGAATTAGGGACCGTGGAGGATATGATCATCCAACCACAAAAATGCCTGATTGAAAACATTATCGTTAAAGCCAAAGACGATTTGGGTAAGAAACCTTTCCTGGTGGGCGAAGGAGAAATTAATGATATTAAAGATTACATGGTCTTAAACCTGGAGTTAGAGGAGGTTGAAGATAGAATAATCTAATTTAAAATTGGCCCTTTATTTTTATTCAGCCAAGTGAAATTCTTCACTCCCCCTCTTTTATTATTAATCCTTTTCTTTTTGGGTATCTTTATCTTGGAATAGTTCACTGATACCGGCGATGGAACCCAGTACACCAGAAGTTTCCAGGGGTAGGAATATTTTAGTAGCTTTTCCCTCAGCCACTTTTTGCAGCGCTTCCAGGTACTTTATGGCTAAAAGATCATTGGTGGGATCTCCTTCGTGAATAGCATTGAATACGTTAATTATGGCTTTGGCTTCTCCCTGGGCAATGGCAATAGTCTCATATTTATTAGCATCCGCCACTCTTTTAATGGCTTCGGCTTCACCTTCAGCATTTAAAATAGCAGATTGCTTATCACCTTCAGCTTTTTTAATTTGAGACTGTCTGTAACCTTCTGCATCTAGTATAGCAGCTCTTTTCATCCTCTCTGCTTTCATCTGTTGAGACATGGCCTCTACAATATCGGTAGGTGGCTCGATTCTTTGAATTTCCACTCTAACCACCCGGGTACCCCACTTATCTGTGGCGTCATCTAAAACTTCTCTTAACTGAGCATTGATCATTTCCCG
>PWMT01000079.1 GCA_003558085.1 Methanobacteriaceae archaeon | reverse complement strand
TAAGTCTATAAAAAATTTTGAGGGAGTCACCCGCAAAAAACCAATAAGATCAATTACCAGTATCCTGCAGGGTGCATATAATGTAACTGGTAAAACCATGTTAGGATTTGGTGATGATGCCTCCGCCATCGATATAGGTGATGATAAAGTGCTTCTTTTAGCTGCCGATGGAATGTGGGGTAAATTGATGGAAGCAGATCCTTACTGGGCTGGATACTGTTCAGTACTGGTGAATGTTAATGATATTGCAGCTATGGGTGGAGAACCCTTAGGAATGGTTAATATTTTATCTATTGCTAATAGAAAAATCGGTAATGAAATCATGAGAGGTATTAGGGACGGTGCAGAAAAATTCGGTGTTCCTATGGTAGGTGGACATGTCCATCCTGACACACCTTATGATGTTTTAGATGTTTCTATTGCAGGGATCACCACTAAAAATGCTTTAATCACCAGTTTCGATGCCCAAGTAGGGGATAAAGTTATAGTAGCTATTGATCTGGATGGAAGTCAACATCCTAAATTTGCTTTAAACTGGGATACCACCACCCATAAAGATAAGGAATTGGTTCAATCTCAAGTAAAGGCCATGAATCGCATTGCAAAAAAAAATCTGGTGAATTCTGGGAAGGATATTAGTAATCCGGGAATATTAGGAAGTTTAGGAATGTTATTAGAATCTTCCCAGGTAGGTGCTAAGGTAGACTTGGAGAAAATACCCCGAAATGAGTCTGTAAACTGGGAAGATTGGTTGAAATTATATCCGGGATCAGGATTTGTCCTTACTGCTAGTCCATCCAAGGTGGATGAATGCATAGAAATCTTAGAAGAAGTAAATCTCACTTCCCAGGTAGTTGGGGAGGTCATTAATGATAAAAAGTTGATTCTATATTACCAGGACCAAGAAGAAATTGTTTTTGATCAGAGTATTGATCTTATTATGGGCCAATAAAAGAGAGTGATGAATGAGGAGATCAGATGTGGGTAAAAGTTAATGGCCATAAAGTGGAACTTGAGGAAGGATCCACCATTAGAGATGCAATTGAAATTTCCAATGCTCCCTATAGTGAGGATTGTATTTTAGGAGTTATCAAGGGTGAGGAAGAATTTGAAAAGCATATCACTAAATACAAAATTATAACCAATAAGGGTAGTATTATTCTGGAGATGAGCCCCCAGGAACAAGCCCAAGAATTAGTTAAAATCTGGAGAGAAAATCATAAAAAATTTGAGAAATTGTTTATCCGCTGGGAAACATCCACAGAAGTGGCTATCGGCCCGATTAAAACTGATTTAAAACCCATAAAAAATGAATTCAATTACCAGAAGGGAGATGTTATTTTAAGTTTATCTGGGTTTAGTGCGGAATCAACCCACATCATATTGAGTAAAGAGGATCATGCTGCTGTTTATGGTGTTCCGGATATAAATCAAGGAGTTTTTGCCCGGATAATCGGAGGAAGAAGAACTCTCTTTAACCTGGTAAGTAGGGATGTGGTAACTGCAGTGGAACCGGTAATCGAACGTAAAAGTATCATAAAAAGTGCGGGTATTACCAATCTCGATACTAAACTGGAAGAGGGCAATCAACTTTTCACCTATGTTCAGGTTTCTCCCACCGTAAAATCACCCCAGTCAGTTGAACACTTTTTTTCTTTAATTGAAGATGGAAAAGCAAAGGTGGATTATGAATCAAATTCATTCCTAGGTTTATATGCACTGCAGGGGATAAAAAAAGATGAAGAATATATTGATCAGCGTAAAAGAGGAGCGGTCACCTTAAGGAATTCAGGGAAAGGAAAAGGAAAGGTGTACATTTATCGTGAAAATAGGGTTTCTAATCCCTCCCATAATTTAATTGGTCATGTGGAACAGGGAATGGAATTATTAGATATTGTTAAAGAAGAAGATAACGTCACCCTTATAAGTGAACCCGGCCGTATAATGAATTTATCTAAAACACAAGAAGAAGCAGAATCCTTCGTGGAACAATACGGAATCCAACAGATTAGGGAAGGTAACACTGATGATGATGCCATTATCGTAGAACAAGACCCTCAATATACTATTGAGATTTTAAAAGAAAAAAAAGTGAAAACTTATGGTATAAGTAAAGAAAAATTGGTTGGTATTAAATTTAGGAAAGATACTCCCCGTACTAAATGGTATTTTAAAAAGATATCCGGACTATTAGACTATCCTATCGGATCCATAAAAGTACATTTCGCCTTTCCCGGAATGAAGGTAATGATGTTTGAAGGAGATTCTAACGAAGCAAAAGGCCTAATTCAAGAAAATATACCAGAAGATTGTGTGAAAACGGGTGAATTAGGAATTACCAACATGTCCCGAAGGCATACCGGTATGATTGGAGTAAGATTTGAAGATAATGATGAGTACGGTCCTACCGGAGAACCATTTAACGGTACCAATATTATTGGTGAGATCGTGGAAGGTTTAAATTATTTAGAAAATTGTAAAGAGGGGGACATAGTATATGTCCGAGAAATACGATCCTAAGCAGAATGAAGCAGCAGATAAGTCAAATGAAAATAAAGCAGAGGATAATACCTCCACCCGGATGATTATTTTAAGCCCCACTGCCAATATTTCACAAACCGAGCTGGTACAAAGACTGCACATGTTAGAGATGCCGGTGACCATTAAATCCACTTGTTACGGGGCCATGGTGCATGGTGAAAAAGAAGTAGTGGAGGAAGTTATAGAAAAAGCCCGCCAATGGGATACCTATAATATTTTTACTAAAGATCGTGGTTTTCCTCCAGGTGACCCTCGAAGATGCCGAGGACATAGGGGTGCTGCAAGAGAAGGTTATCATCAACTAGAGAAGGAATTTGATTTGTTATGTCATGTTGGTGAAGCTTTAAAAAAACCACAGAAGGTTAAAATTGATAAAGTAGAAAAAATTACTGTTGATGATTTTAAAAAAATTGTTAAACATAAGGCTTCAAAAATAAAAGATGAGGGGGAAAAATGAATATTACAAGATCTTCCACAGGCAGGGACTTAATAGAAGTGGGTATGGCCATTCATAAATTGGTGAACAATTTACCCTTAACTATGCGTTGTCAAAATTCTAATGGTCTACGCATCGAGGAAGGTAAAGTACTGGACTATGAATATACCGGCCCGGTATTGGAGAAAGTTCTTCAAACCGGTAAAACTTATCGTTGCACTCCGGTAACTGGTAAATATGCAGGAACACCAGTGGTGGTGGTTCCTATTAAAGAAGAAGGTGAAGTGATCTGTGCACTAGGGTTGGTAGATCTGACTCAGGGCATATTTTCAGATATAGTGGAAATTTCCAGACGCCCTAAAGAAATAAAAAAAAATGAAACTCCGGGGGAATTTTATTGAAGATAGCTATTTTCCCTCCTAACTCTTTAATCTTAGCTGATCTAGTGGAGAGAAGGGGTCATGAACCACTAGTTATCATGAAAGAAATCAGAAAAAAAGTGAAGGATGCGGAAATAGACTCACCACCCATGAATATTACCGAAGAAGATCCTATAAAAGGTTTGAAATATGCAGCTATTGAAGTACCCTCTGGAGTGCGGGGTCGGATGTCAATTTTTGGACCTATGATTGATGAAGCTGATGCTGCTATAATTATGGATGATGCACCATTTGGTTTCGGTTGTATTGGATGTGCTCGTACTAATGAGCTATCTGTTTTCTATTTAAGAAAGAGAGGAATCCCTACATTGGAATTAACCTATCCTACCACTCGTGAAGAAACTTTGGAGCTGGTGAATAAGATAAACACATTTTTAGATCAACTGGAGGATGAAAATGGTTAAAATAGCCCAAATATCATGTGGAACTGAATACAGTGGTATTCAAAAAGAAATAGAAAAGGCGGCCAGTACTTTTGGCGCGGAAATAGTAATACCCCATACTGAAATTGATTATATTGACGAAGCTTATCAGAAATTTGGATTCACCTGTGCAAGTTCAGGGATAAGATTAATGATTGCCCGGGCCATGTCTATTGTGGAGGGTAAAAGTGAAGCCGATGCTGTATTCATCGCTACCTGTTTTCGCTGTGCTGAAGGGGCACTGGTTAGAAATGAAGTTAGAAGATTCATACAGGAAAATACTCGCCTACCAGTTGTTACCTATTCTTTCACTGAAAGAACTAAAGCTGATGAATTATTCATAAGAATGGAGGCCTTAGCCACTATTGTGGCCCGTAAAAGTATTTTAGCCCGTCAAAAACAGGAGGGTTTAACTTTAGGTATAGATTCAGGTTCCACCACTACCAAGGTAGTTTTAATGGAGAATGACCATATCATTGGCAGTGGCTGGGTTCCTACCACCGATGTTATTGAATCTGCCCAGGAAGGACTGGATGAGGCCATGGCGGATACAGACTACCGTATGGAAGATATAGAAAGTATAGGTGTAACAGGTTACGGCCGTATCACTATCGGAAAACATTTTAACGCTGATCTTATTCAGGAAGAATTAAGTGTTAATTCTAAAGGAGCAGTATATCTTGCTGATAGACAAAAAGGTGAAGCCACGGTTTTAGATATTGGAGGTATGGATAATAAGGTCATCACCGTTAATGACGGCATACCGGATAATTTCACCATGGGAGGTATATGTGCTGGTGCCTCAGGCCGTTTCCTGGAAATAACTGCCCGACGTTTAGGTGTAGATATTAGTGAACTGGGTCCTTTAGCACTCAAAGGAGATTATAAGAAAGCACTCTTAAACAGTTACTGTATCGTATTTGGTATACAGGACCTGGTAACTTCTCTAGCAGCAGGCGGAACTAAAGAAGATGTAGCAGCCGCCGCCTGTCATTCAGTAGCAGAACAGGTCTATGAACAACAATTACAAGAAATTGATGTACGAGAACCGGTAATACAGGTGGGTGGTACCTCATTAATTGAGGGTCTGGTTTCAGCAGTAAGTGATATTTTAGGGGGCATGGAAGTAATTGTCCCGGAAGACTCCCAGCATATAGGTGCGGTAGGAGCAGCTTTACTAGTATCTCGTTTAGGTGATAGTTCAAAATAAATAGGAAATATTTTTTAATATATGATTAGGAGTATTCCCATGCTGGTAGATTGCTATGATTCTAAAGGCGCAGAAGTGTATGAAATTGTGCTAAAACAAGTTTTCCAAGATCTCCAATTATCCCGCTCAGTTAAAGATGCGCGCATTTTTGTTGATCCTCGAGAACCAGTATTTATAATTGCTATAAAAGCAGATAAAACTCCAGAACCGGTTTTAATTGAAGATTTAGCCACCTATGAATATGATAGCGAGGAAGATAAGACCTATATTCGCATCAGAGATGAAACCTACCTCCCGGATTTGATGAAAAAACTATGGGAACTGGAAGGACGTAAAAATATTCAGCAACCCAGCCGAATCTACATAGTTATTGACCAGCCCCAACATGATATCAAGGGACTGCTGGTTCATGATCCTGCAGCAACTCTTAAACGTAAGATATATGATGCCATATTCCGCATTTTACCAGAAGGCTTTCGGGTAATAAGGGACTTGTCCCAGGGCCAAATAGTGGCCATGGTTGCCACTGATGAATTACTTAAAGAAGAATGGATTGAAAAAGGCCAGGCCATGGTTGAGGAGCTTAAAGAAAGTTAATTAACCTAATTATGATCCTAATTTAAACCACCCCCCTTATATTAGTTTTGATTGCAGCGAACAATTTATTAGGTGGTAACTATAAATAAATAAATGTGAACCAAGATCAAAATATTATAATTAATGCGCATAAATTGGCAGAATTCAAATTAATGAGGTTGTTATATGGATGAAAAAACAAAAGAGTCAAAATTTGCCCATATTACCCGGGCCCATCCCTGTTTTAATGAAAAAATGCATGATAAAGTAGGGAGAGTGCATCTACCCCTAGCCCCCAGGTGTAATATACAATGTAACTTCTGCACCCGGGATATAAATAAATGTGAACAAAGACCCGGAGTAGCAGCTAGATTGATGGATGCTGATCAGGCAATAGAGCACGTGGGCAAGGTAACTCAAGAAATGCCCATCTCAGTGGTAGGAGTAGCCGGACCAGGTGACGCCCTGGCTAATGAAGAAACTTTTGAATTTTTCAAAAAAGTACATGAAAAATATCCAGATTTAATCAAATGCATGAGTACTAACGGATTACTCTTAGTAGATAAGGCTGAAGAATTAGCAGAATTAAAAATCAGCACCATCACGGTAACGGTAAATGCAATCGATCCTGAAATCGGTAAACAAATTTACTCCCACGTGGTATACAAAGGCCAAAAATATGAAGGTGAAGAAGGATTTAAAATCTTATCCCAAAATCAACTGGAAGGGATAGAAAAGATTACCGACTTAGGAGTGATAGTTAAAGTTAACAGTGTACTTATCCCGGGATTAAATGATAAACACATCGTGGATATTGCCCGAGAAGTGAAAAAAAGAGGAGCCTCCCTGATGAATATCATACCACTTATTCCTATATACAAAATGAAGGATTACCCCAAACCCACCTGTGCAGAGATAAGTGAAATTAGAGATGCAGTGGAAGAGATAATACCTGTATTCAGGGCCTGCACTCAGTGCCGGGCTGATGCTTATGGAGTTCCAGGTAAAGAGGGTGAAGACAAACACCTGGACATGACCCCTGCCAGTCACTACTAAACCTTATACATAAAAAAAGTGAAAATTTAAAATTTTTCCCTATAATTAATCTTTTTTTAAATATTTTCCTTAGTTTAGTAATCAGCGTTTTTTAAAATATTGAAGGTGTCGGTTATGAAGACCATGTACTGGGAAGATAATCAATTATATCTTTTAAATCAGACTAAATTACCAGATGAGGTAAGCTACTATCCCTGTAAAACCTATCAGGAGGTAATAAAAGCCATAAAAACTATGGTAGTTAGAGGCGCTCCTGCTATTGGAATTGCTGCTGCATTTGCCATGGCCTTAGCAGATATACAAGATGAAAACCTGGAAAAAGCAGCAAGGGATATAAAAGAGTCACGACCAACTGCGGTGAACCTATTTTGGGCGGTGGATAGAATCATGGATTCAGATTCACCCTTAGATGAAGCCTTAAAAATGTATGAGGAAGATATAAAAACCAATCAACTTTTAGGTGAAATAGGATCACAGATCATCGAGGATGGTGACACCATATTAACCCATTGTAATGCTGGAGCACTGGCTTGTGTGGACTATGGGACTGCTTTAGGTGTGATCAGGGCAGCATTTAATTCAGGAAAGCAGATCAAGGTTATCTGTGATGAAACCCGTCCTTTAGGTCAGGGCGCCCGTTTGAGTGTATGGGAAATGCAGCAAGAAAATATACCAGTGAAATTGATTGTAGATAGTGCAGCAGGCTACCTAATGCAACAGGGTAAAATTGATAAAGTGATCATTGGAGCAGATAGAGTAACCCGAGGAGGAGTTGCCAATAAAATAGGATCTTTAATGGTTGCCCTTGCTGCGAAAAGATATAACATACCCTTTTATGTGGCTGCACCTCTTAGCACCTTCGATACAGAAAAAAATATAGAAGAAATAGTTATTGAAGAGAGAGGCAGAGAGGAAGTATTATATTATGGTAAATCTCGCATAGCACCAAAAAATACTGAAGTCATTAATCCCGCATTTGATATCGTCCCCAATGATTTAATTACTGGAATAATCACTGAAAAAGGTATTCTTGAACCTATCTGAATTTAATTTATAATTCACAATCTTTTAAAATTTTTATTATGCCTTCCAATCTTATTTTACTAATCTTTTTTACCATCCCTTCTACTCTTTTCTAATTTTTTTTTTTATTGGAATTGAGCATCCACTACTATCTGCCATTCTCCTGGTTTTGTGGATTTCACCTTTTTTGCAGCTAAAATTTTAACCTCCCTGCCCGGGGCTGCCTTTTTAATACGCTGGATAGGCTGCTGGTAATCTGATGCAAATTCATAATAATGTAGTAGGCCACCATATT
>PWMT01000104.1 GCA_003558085.1 Methanobacteriaceae archaeon | reverse complement strand
TTTAAGGCTAAAATAATGATAATTACTCTTCAGGGTGCAAACTGTCTCGTACTGTATGTAAATCTTGGCCAACCAAGTAAGAAGTTTCTCTAAAGTAACTATTATAAATTAATAAAGCTGCAATAGCAAAAACTATGACCCCTCCAAAGAGTAAAATATATTCAGCTGCACCTTGTCCTTGTTCCTCATATAATATCTTCATACCATATCAACCCCAATCTATGATATAGATATGGAGTAATATAAAAGTTTTGATTAGTATTAATATTAATGGTATCTTAACTTGCTTGGAAAGTAATTATACACTCCTTTTACCCAATAGTTTATTATTAGGAATATATAATAGATAATCATTTATAATTACAGGATATTTTAAAGTGGGATTGACCTAAAGATATGAAATTTCAACTATAAGTAAAGAAAAAATCCTATGGATTTAGAGGGGAGACATTAGATGATCTATTTAATACTTACTTTGGTAGGAGTAATTTTGATAGTGGTGGGGCTTTATTCCATGTCCTTTGGGTTTACCACACCACCTAGCTTTTTATTATTTTTTGCAGGTCTGGTTAGTTTTGTAATAGGATTCATGTTAATCATATTGTTTGGTTCTATGATCGATATTGATGCTTTAAGACCAGCTAAAAGTGAAGCAAAAACCACTCCTTCTCGAGATAGAACCCGGATGAGAAGGCGACCTAAAATTATTAAAGAATCAGTAGAAACTAAAAAGGCAGAGCCTAAGCCTATTAAGCCGGTTAGGAAGGAGGCTAAGAAGGTAGAGCCTAAACCGATTAAGCCGGTTAAGAAGGTTAAGCCGAAACCTGTCAAGCCAGTTAAAAGGGAACCTAAAAAGGTAGAACCTGTCAAGGCCGAGGAGAAGAAACCTGAAAGGAAACTTAGAAAATTCATACGTAAAACTCCACCAGCTAAAAAAGATGAAACCATAGTCTCCAAGGGTAAGGGTGTTTCAGATAAACCAGAAACAACTAAAAAAGCTGAACAGAAAGAAGCAGAAAAAACAGCCGAATTTAAACAAAAATTGAATCAGATCTCTAAACCCTCTAAAAAGGAAGAAAAAGAAGCCATGGTTAAAGATAAAGAAGAAAGTGTTGAAAAACCCCCTGAGAAAAAGGATGAAGAGTATCCTAAAAATCGTCTAAACAAATTGAAAAAAGATTATATGGAGAATATTGATGTGGATGAACTTCTTGATGAGCGACTTGAAACCTTTAAAGGAGTTTTAAATCATATACGATCACAATCTAAATCCCCTAATATTATCTGGTCTTTTGATGCTGACGATGTCCAGGATACCATGAAAGATCTTATAATAAGTGCTGAGAAGAAAGTGAATTTAATGTATCCCTGGATTAGAAATATCGATGTAGCGGTGTTAAAAAAATTCATGGATACCCAAAGCCGGGTGATTATACAGGAAGCAAGCCTAGATGATGATGCTGCCGTGGAATTAATAAAAGTACTCTTAGATAATAAGGTGCAAATTAAAACCATGCCCCATATACATACCGTGACCGCGGTTTCTGATGATAAAAACGGGTTAATCATCTCCACGGATCCTATATATGAAAGCTTTGAAGTGGGAGTAATCTATAAAGATCAAGAATCGATTTCTGAGATTGAAAACTTATTTGAGGAAGCCTGGGGACTTTCTAATGATATAGATTTAGAGGTGAGTATGTGAAGATACGCTACTTAGGCCACTCTGGTTTTGAAATACTAACTCCGGAACACTTAAAGATAGTAATAGATCCTTTCATCAGCAACAATCCCGCCTGCCAGATACCGGTAGAAGATATTCAGGCCGACCTTATCTGTCTAACCCATGGTCATGCTGATCACTTCGGTGATGCTATGGAAATAGCAGATCGAAATAATGCACTTTTAATTGCTAACCATGAATTATCCATATTTTTAGCCCAGCAAGGCTTTGAAACTCTAGGTTTAAATATTGGCGGATCAGCTATGGTGCAAGAGGTTAAGATTACCATGTTGGATGCGCAGCACTCCTCAGATATGGATTTTTTAGATGAGGTAGCACCTGGAGGAAGTGCAGCAGGTTACATCATCCAACTGGAAAATGGTTACCGTATTTACCATGCCGGGGATACAGGTTTATTTGGTGATATGCGAGAAATCATTGGTAAAATCTACCAACCAGATCTGGCCATGCTCCCTATTGGGGATAGATATACTATGGATCCGAAGGCTGCTGCAATAGCTTCCCAATGGATTTATCCACAAAAGGTGATTCCTATGCACTATAATACTTTTCCCTTAATCGAGCAGGATCCTAAACATTTCCAGGATCTGGTACAATCCAGAAATCCGGAAATTGAAGTCCTAATATTAAAGCCAGGTCAAAGTTATGAGGATTAAATACTCTCAAATCTTAAGCAAAATGAAGTCGAAATGCAAACTCAAAAGATAAGTCTAACCTAAATCAATATAATCTAATTTATAGGATATGAGTGATTAACATGCGCAACTTTTTTAGAAAATTTTTTAATAAACTGCTTCGCAGAGATAAAAAATTGAAGATAGGATTATATGGTCATCCTAACTCTGGAAAAACCACACTAGCTAACACAATGGCTAACGATTGGTTAGGTAAACCAATTGGATTAGTATCCAACGTTCCTCATGAAACCCGTTCAGTTTATCGACAGGAAAGAGTCTCCATCCAACAAGACGGGGTGGAATTGGATTTTGATATTATTGATACTCCTGGTATAGCCACCAAAGTGGATTATAAAAACTTCCTGGAATATGGTTTAAGTGAGGAAGAAGCAAAAGGTAGGGCAAAAGAAGCCACTAAAGGTATAATTGAAGCCATTAAATGGTTGGATGATGTTACTGGAGTTTTACTGGTTATGGATTCATCTATCGATCCTTTAACCCAGGCCAACATTACTATAATAGGAAACTTAGAAGCAAGAAACATTCCATTTGTAATCGTGGCTAATAAGATAGATATGGAAGAAGCCAATCCAGATAGGATTATTTCAGTATTCCCTCAACATACAGTGGTACCTATTTCTGCTTTGCGTGGGGAGAATACTGGTGAATTATATATGTCCATGGTTAGAAAATTTAAATAAATTATAGACGGGGTCGTTAAAAATGGAAGGATTAAAACTGGATTTTCTATCATCCACTGCTCTGGAATCCCTCACTAGTATGGAAAAAATTTCTATGATAGTAGACAGAGTGAAAAATGGAGAGTTAATGGTAATAGAAGGTGGCTTATCCCCTGAAGAGGAAGCAGAATTAATAGAAACCACCATGCGGGAAATTGATGTGGAAGAATTTGTAGGCATCGATATATTTACTTTAGAAAAGGATCAAAGATCCTTCTTTGGTTTATCTAAAAAGAAAACAGTGGGTTTAACTGTTATTGGACCCGCCAATATTATGAGAGCAGTTAAAAAGAAATCAAATTTCTTATCCATGATCGCAGAATTCGGTGATTCTGGTGCATCAGTGCATTAATTGTGGGCTGAAATTAAAGGCAACCGAGGAAATCTTGAAGGGATGTCCAGATTGTGGTAGTAAGTATTTCAAATACTATAGTGAAACTAAAAAAGAAAAAGTAAAACCCCCTAAAGGAAAATCCATTGAAAACGTGATGGTCAAACAGCGAGGCATATATGAAGTAAATCTGGGTTCTCTATTAGAGGATGATTCTATCATCGTATCTGATCAGGAAGGAAAGTACGTTATTGATATAAACACCCTCTTAAAGCAGAAAGATAAGGATAAAAAGAGGAACCGCTAAATTCTTATTTTACTATTTCACATTTACCTGAGGGTAAAACCTGTATGAGATCTTCCAGTTTAATAATTCTCTGCTTATCAATTTTAGCTAAAATCTCCTTAGCCACAGTCTCTTTTTTAGTATAACCTGGTCTTATAATCACATAATTATCCGTATGCTTTTTAAGGGCCTCCACCGGACCAGCCATTATCCTCTCCCCCTGGTAATCCACTATACCCACTGCCAGTTGTAAAGGCACGCCTCGGATATAATTTTTCTTTCCCCGGATGATGAAGGCACCTTTAGCCACGAATTCTCCACTTTCAGGTGTTTTAGATACTTGTTCAGGATTTACCCAGTATACATCCAGGGATCCCAATCCTTTACTCCAGGCACTGGAAAAAGAAGCGGCAAATACCGCTGCTTCTTCAATGGTTTCTCCTGGGATCTGCTTATCATCTGCTTTTATCACCACAGAAGGTGCACCATGAATATCACTGTGTAAGTAGAGATCCTTATTTTCTAGATGTTTTTTTACCAGGATTTCATTGGTAGGGGCATCTCTTCCCCCGATGACCAGATGATTGGTGGAGGATATAAACCAGCGCAGTTTTTCAAACCATTTAAGTTTCTTTTTAACTCTCTTTTGAGGCACCTTTATATTTTCTAAGGCTAAATCTTTTTTCTTCTCCACTTTATCTAATTCTTCCTCGGTCTTTTCAATGGCTACTAAAACCCCACTTATTTTCTTTTTAGCCTTCTTGGCCCGCTCATAATAAACTTCTGCATTCTCAGGAATATTTTTATAAGGGTCGATGATTATCTGTTCACCCTCCAAATTTAAAATCATGTTCCCTTTCTTATCTACAGATTCCACGATCTTAGCTTCTTTTAATCCTTTCGCCTTACCTTCTTTTAATATTTTTTTAATCTCAGACCAGGAATACTTCTCCCGAGCTTCTAAAACCACCTTCAACAAATTTTCCAGGGTAGCATAATGGGCATAGATGAGATCACCTTTACGGGTGGATTGGGTAATGGTTTTTTCAAATTTCTGCAGAGTTTCTTGCTGGATCTTCAAGCGTTTAGCATATTTATGCACTTTCCCGGCCCATATTTCCTCTTGTTTCTTCCTGATTTCTTGGAGAACATTAGCGGAAAAAAATTCATCAGCAGCTTCATTGTAAGTTTTAAAATAAGTTTTAGTATAGTCCTGGTAAATCTCTAATTCCAGGGGTATCACATCTTCTTTATCATTAGATATAATATGGGGGGTGAAATTGGAGCTTAATAAGGGATTAAATAAGTTCAGGATAGTTTCATAGAGCTGATCTAAATCTGATTTGCTGATCTGGGATGCGGGAATCTTTTTATCTAATTTACTTCTCTGGATTATTTCTTCAGCATAAATTCCTCCCAAACCATTACGGGCCAGGGTACGGATTAGGTCTGTATCTGATTGGTTGAATATCTCTTTTAAATCATTCTTTTCCAGTTTAAGTGGATTCATTCCTTTCTTAGGAGGATATTTGTATTCTTCTTTAGCTGATATTCGCCGATCACTCCATAATTTTCTCTTCAAGGGTAGGATTATTTTATTATCTTCATCCAGGAGTATGATGTTTCCTTTGGCAAATAATTCCACGATGAGGGTGTATGGCTTTTCCCGGGAAATTTTTATTTCCACTACCCGGTCGAAATTGTACTGTTTAACTTCTCTTACTATACCTCCTTTGATATATTTTCTCAACATCATGGGAAAAGAAGGTGGTAGTTTAGGATTCTCCAGGGGATACTGGGTTTTATGCATCCTAAATCCTGCCTGAAAAACCACATCAACCCTACCTTTACCTTTAACCTGAAAACGGATAATCACAGTATCTTTGAGGGGTTGATAAGCTTTATCAACTCTAGAACCAACTAGTAGATCATTTAATTCCTGACAAGTAGCATAAATATCTACATTGGACATATTTTTCATGTTAAACACCAGTTAAAATATTAATTATATATTCAATTAAGAGATAATCATTTATAGAAGTGGAGTTAATAGCAAGTCAATCCAGATCATTTATAATAATGACTGGAGATGTATAGTAATTAAAACTTATTATCTTAGTAAATAATACAGTCTTATAAAATATCCACCTGCACATTTCATAACTTTTAATTAGTTAGATCATAACTAATCCTAAAGGTGAACTATATTAGATCTGGCTTAATTAATGCTAAGTTTAATAGAGATTATGTTTTGAAATTATTTTAAGGAGGAATAATAATAATGGATGTTGATGCTAAAATGACAGGTATTCATGTTGTAGGGGCTATTATAGCCGCATTTATATCTTTCACCATATCAGAGGGAGTAATAACAGCTATTGGAGAAAACCAGGCTCTAGCAGCTTTAGCTGGTCTGGTTATATTGATTATCCTGGGGAACCTGGCAGAGAAAATTTTAGGAAAAGAAGAAGTAGGCGGCTTCAAGGGATGGTTATGGAGTGGAATCGTACCCTTCATGTTCATCTGGTTTGTGGTCTGGTCCATGCTCATAAATCTGGCCTAAAACCCCCCCTTTAATTTTCCCCCCATTTTTTTTGGGAGAATCACTTAAAAAAACTATTTTTTAGGTCAGATAAAAGGTCCATACAAATACAAAGATTAAAGCCAGGATGAATACCAGGGGAGCGAATATACGGCTTACCGCCACAATGGAACTGATGGTGGTAACCAATTCAGTGGTATGGGTTGGCCCTAAAGTTTTCAAATCTTCTATTTTACTTACTTTACAGCCTACAGAAACTGGTTCCAGATCTTCAACTGCTTTTTGAGTGCAATTTAAGATTTCTGAGATTATCTCATCCTCCTTTTTCTTACCCACTGGGTTATGACCACCAGCCAACGTATTTACTGAATGAGTATCAGTGGTCATCACTTCTGCTTCATCTAGACCTAGAGACTTTACCTGTTCTATAATTTCCTCCCGGAATCCTGAAACCATATTATTAGAGTCTATTAGGATGTAAGCAGTTCTCTGTTGATGCACTTCCACCACCAACACCTTAACTCCTCCCTGACCAATACCCTCCACCCGGGAGAATTGAGGTAGAGGATCATGACCGCATCCGGCCTGCACTGATCGCTGATCATCTAAACATTCCATTTTTTCAATAGCATCCATTAAATAAAACACTTCTTTGTTACCAGGGAGAACTTGACCAGCTTCACCTGTAAAACAGTTATGGCAGTCCACTAACACCACATTTTCGCTTGCACAATGGGATCGGGCCAGGTTGATCATGGCCAGTCCCACTCCAAAGTCAATATCATCAAAACCTTCCGGGGCGAAAGTAGCCAGCATGAGCAGATCTTTTCCAAAAAATTGAATTCCTAACTGAGCCTCCTTCTCCCTGATCCTTACAAATTCACTACCACTATCAGAATAACTTATATCCTCTAGAGATTGGTGAATGCAATCTTCCACTTTTACTAATTCAGTGGAAGATACCGGGTTAAAATCATGGGTGGAGGGTCCATGGGCCACCATGGTGAAAAAATCAAATTTCTCAGATAATAAATAGGGCATGTTACCACCCCCAATACTACCTACTGGTCCGGGATGTATGGAGGGACTGACCAATAATGCCTTGATTTTATCTGATGCTTTAAAACTCACCATACCTATTAGGGTATCTACTGGTTCACCTATCTCGCTAAAGAGTCCTTCCAATGCAGGTGAGCCTTCAGTTATATGGGAAATGAATAGACTTAACAATTCCAGTAAACCCAAGCCCATATTCCTACGCATAGGGGATTCCACCACCACCACAAAGGAGTAGATAGCTACCACCAAGATTAAACAGGCTATAATGAAATTCAAGATAAAGGCCACTGCACTGAATTCTCCAATGACATCTAGTAGGGTGGTGGATAAGAATATAATCACAATCAACATGCTGATGATCAAGCCTGGTTGGATACTGCCAATCAATGTTGCTTGTAAAAGATTAATGTTAGATGTAGACCATAAAACAAGGGTTCTAAAGGCAAAGATTACTGCAAAACCAAACAATAATGAATCTAATATTAAATTAGTTCCTAAAATCCGAGAAAAGGTACAACCTATCAGATAAATCACTGCGATAATCAGCATAGAGGCCAGGGCTAAAAACATGGATTGTTTCATTTTCATTTTTCTCCCCTTCAGGGAGTTTACCCAGGGCCGGGTGATAGCTCCACTCATCACGGAGGTTATACCGAAGATCAAAAATCCAGAGGCACCTCCAAAGATAATATCCTGAAAAAGGCTGACTCCCACAATAGGGTCAATGATAAATCCAACAGATCCTACTATGAAACTTAAAAAGAGAATCG
>PWMT01000124.1 GCA_003558085.1 Methanobacteriaceae archaeon | reverse complement strand
CGTCTTCTTTAAAACTGTAAGGTATCCTTTTACTCTTAATATCTTGAAATTCGTCGAAATATTCTCTAAAAACATCATTGGATAATATCTTGGCATTTTCTTCTTCAGCCAATTTAAGCATGTAATGATCAGCATTAGTACCGGAAGGGACCTGCTGTATTTTTCCATCATTTAAAAGTTGATTAAATGTTTCTTTTTCATCAATCTCATGACGTAAAGATGCATCCGCTATAATTATTGTTTCATAGCCTAATTTATTTAAAGACTCCATGGAACTTAAAATATTCTTTAATTTAGGCTTTTCTGACCCTTTTTTGTAATGGGCTACATTAGATGCATCTATAATTACTTTCAATTCATCACCTTTAGCAGATTATATGGAAGCTAAAAAATTTATTTATAACTCAGGAACCGCACACTTATTGTCATAGGTGGCGATTAGATTAGAGGTACCCCCTACCGTGTTCAAATTGATTCTTATTTCCTCATCTAAAATTTCATATATATTATAGGAATTTACGTCTTTACCACGAAGTTTCAGTGATGAAACTGACCCGGCAGTGACAAAAGTGGTATTCTCTAAATGCCAAACATGAGGCACATGTTTATGTCCAGATACTACCAGATCTGCTCTTTCATGGATAATAGATTGTAAAATATCTCCAGCATCAGTCAGTACATTTCTTTCCCGCCCAGTTTTGGGCACAGGTATGATATGGTGATGGAGAGCGATTATTTTATATTGGTTCATTTTATAGGCTTTTATTAACTCATTTTCCATCCATTGCTGCTGTGCTCTTCCTACTTTGCCATAATCTAAATCTGGCTCGCTGCTATCTAGACCTATAATCTTTATTTTTCTATCCATACTACTTAAAGTACCCTGTCGGTGTAAGAAAATCTCTTCAAAACTTTCATTACCAACATGTCTTGCGTCGTGATTACCAGGAACCACCATGATAGGAGTTTTAATCAATTTCAAATATTCTGCAGTCTGCAGATATTCATGATAATAACCATTTTGAGTTAAATCCCCTGTAATAATTACGGCTTCTAAATTTAAACCATTAACTTCTTCTATAGCCTCTAATAAAATATCTTCATCAAAATTAATTGAACCTACATGCAGATCAGAGATATGGGCTATTAGAACCATTAGCTTAACCTCATTATAGCTTCGGCTATGTCTCCTTTTGTTTCTATTAAGGCGTCCTTAGCTTGTTCTGTATTTACTCCGGTTTGAGCTACTACTAATTCAATGTCATCTTCAGGTATTACTAATTCACTTTCCAGGACTCTCTCTTTAGCTTTACCTGTAATTTGATAGGTTTGTTGTCCCATGAAATCCATTATATTAACTTTAGGGTTTTTGATAATTATTTCCTTATTTTTTAGTTTTATGATGACTTCTGTAGCACCATGAACTTCTTTCATATCCATACCCATTTGTTTCATGGTTCTTTGCATTTGCTTTAACTGTTTAGGATTCATACCCTTTCCAGGTAGCATTAAATTCCTCCTTTTCTAGTTTTAATTGCTTGACCAACCTTGAAATCCATTATTTCAGCACTGTTAAGTAAGGACTTACCAAATGCTAAAAGTTCATCATTTTCATTAACAATTAAAACTTCATCATTTGCTCTAATATTTCTATCACAATCTATAACAAATTTATTAAATATACTTTTTCCTTCCTGGGCAAATGGCTCTGATTCTTTATTAACCATTACCCTATTTTGGGGATATTCCATTCTAGAATGAAGTCTTTTAGCGCCTTCTTTACTTAGAACAAAAAACCCATCAGAAGCGCGCATGGTAGCTATTAAATTCTCGCCATAGTATATATGTCTTATTTTTCCTGTTTTTTTACTTTTCACTATTTCCACATTACCTTCAAAGAGAGCTTGACCAGCGCCTACTCCAAATTGATAATCAGCTACACAGATTATTTTTTTCTTTTCATTTAATTTAATTTCCAAATCTTGACTTCCATCATACTCCCTATATAGGCCCAGATCAAATTTTTCAGCTAAACTGGCCTCAATAAAAACTTCCTCATATTCTTCAGCGGTTAGTTCAATAATTTCCTGTATATATTCACGGGCACTTTCATCTATAATATCAGGGGATTCATTCTGGGCTAAAGGATAAACTTCATCTAATTCTAGAGGAATTAAACCAAAAGGAATATCTACAAACATGATTTGAAGATCATCAGTATTAGAAGAAGATGAAGATCCAATATGATATAATTTTCCAACTTTTTTAGGTAAATAAGATGAATATGGCTTTTTAGAACTATTCAGGAGCAATAAACGTTTTTTTGGATATATTTCATTCATTTTTTGCCAATAACGGTATACTTCTACCCTTTTTAAAGATTCTGGACCAGTATAAAAAAATGCTGATTTTTTATATAAAGGATCATATCTTTCCATGATTTCCATATAATTGGCTAAATGACGATAAGCCTCTAATAATCGAGGATGTGATCGGCAACGTTGTTCAACTAGTTCCATAAGATTTCCTTCTGCTATAGCCTGTTTAATGATTCTTATCTCTGCAAAACTCACCATCAGATTATGTTTGGCAATCAATTTTTTTCTTTCCTCCCTTTCCATTTTCTTTAATTCCTCAACAGAATATTTACTACATATCTCACAGGAACAGGGCATTTCATAGAGATTATCAAGTTTATAAGTGCCATGAGCAGTTAAAAATCGATCATCTTCCGCATATAAGATATATGCTGCAGAATCAAATAAATCACATCCCATGGCTACAGCCAGAGCAAATATCATAGGATGTCCAGCACCCATTAGATGACGAGGCCGGGAATCTGGAAGCTCAGATATAGAGGACATAACCACATCAACCAGGTCTTTATACTGATAGTTCTCCATCAAAGGAACTACCGCCCCAATAGGATGCAGCTCCACATCTAGTTTTGCTAGTTCACTGGCACAATATGATCTTAAATCATTAAAAGTTGAGCCCTGGACTACGGAGTTAAGCAGAATTTCTTTTCTATATTTTACAGATTCTTTAGCTCTTTTAATAGTCAACTTTAATTCTTCTTCAGCCTGACTTCTAGTAACATAGGGTGGGGTGGGTATATCCAGTGAAGTTCCTATATCTGATCCAATCAATTCCTGAAATTCAATAATTTCCTTGTTTTCCATGTCGATATCACCATATTCAGATAGCTGGAAAGAACCAGAATCAGTCATTATTGGACCATCAAAATTGATCAATTTATGCAAACCCTCTCTTAAGGCTTTTTCTTGGAGTTCCTCATTTTTATATATAATATAGGCATTGGTTATAACTATATCTGCCCCTAATTCTTTAGAGTCAATGATTTGTTTGCGGGGATGAATTACAGGCATTAAAGCTGGTGTTTTCACTATCCCATTTTTAGTTTTTAAAACTCCGGTTCTACCTAAATTATCTTTATGTTTAATTTCAAACATGCTTAAACCGCCTATATGGAGGATCCTCTATTATTAATTCATATTCTGAAATAATATAATTTAATCAATATTTATTAGATTAGTAAAAAAAAGAGCAACGTAACACTTTCTGTACCATCTTTTAGTTCGTTACTATTATTAAAGTTGCTGTTATTTAATATTCACAATCTATTATAGAGCAACCTCCTTTTTTTATGTATCTTCAAAATGATCAAAAATCATCATGATTAATACACAAGAAACTTAATATTCATAATACTTAAATTTTACTTAATACCCCACTACAGCAGTTAACTGGGGCAACAATATTCTAATTGCTATTAAATTTTTAATTTAATTTAAAAAAATTTAATTAGAGTAAAAAAATAGTCGTTGGGACATTTTCCTAATCCTATCTCTAGAATTATAAATTTTAGGTTCACCACATCCACACTGACAAAATTCTTGCTGAGGGCAGATTAAATAAAAGGAATTTTTTGATTGAGGGTCATCCAATTTCAACTTATTCATATTTCTAAGAACTCTACGCCCTAATCTATCATTATCTAATTTCTTTCCAAGGAATAGGGGAGTTTTCACGGTAGATGATAGTTTATAATTTCCTCTGGCCTTTTTTCGCTCTAGGGTACGATTATTCATTATTTCATTTGAAGTTGAATTTAAATCTGGATCTTTAAATGGTATTCCCACATCCGAAAGGGCTATCATTCGCTCATCATCATCTGAAATATCTACTTTTATATTTTCCAGATTAAGTGAGGCCAAGGTACCTCCTGATTTTCTACCAAATACTGGACCTTCACCAATATGGAAACCAGCATCTATAAAACCAGATCTAACTGGAGCAGCTGAAGTATAAGTGCTTATAATTCCATCATTTTTGATTATCCTTTTTAATTCCCTTAAAAATTCCACCGAGTAAAGTTCAGCTGACTTAGATGGGCTGAAGGGATCTAAAAAGATTGCATCGTAATATTTGGGTTTTAACTGGGTCACCACTTCTCTAGCGTCCCGGGTGAAAATATTGAAATTAATATTAGGGGGGATAGAGCTTTTGACCAGCTTAAGTTTGGCGAAACTTTGATTAATCAGTTCCTCTTCATAGGCTTTTTTTATGATATGATGGGATTTTATAGGACTAGGAATTAATAAACCAGCAGCTAAGACTTCAGGAGATATTTCTACCATATCCAGATCTAATTTAATCTCCCTATTATTTTTTAAATCTAAATATTCTAGGAGGGCGGCTGCATTATATCCTAACCCTGAGCAGATATCTAATACCTTAATATCTTTTTTATTTTCCAGTAAGGAAGGTTTAACAAATTTTTCCCGGGATTCGGTGATGGCACCATGAATGGTGTGCATTTTTTCGGCTTTTCCTGATATTTCATCCGATTTTAAAGTGTAAGAACCATCTTCGGTTTTAATTAAAAATCTAATTAATCCTTTTCGCCCTTTTTCCTGGGCCAATAGATCTCCTTTTATTTCTTCTTTAAAACAATATCTAATAAAATCTATAACTTTTTTTTGAGGCTTAAATGAGTTATTAAGCGATCTTGATGTCATTTAATTCACTATTAATTTCATATATCATCTTATTTAATTAAAATAATATTTTCAAAATGTTAGATTAAAGTTATATATAAAATTTTTAATATACATTATATTATTAAGAATATTCTTCAGGAACTTTTATATGAAAATTATTGTAATCCCTCATTCCATATGGACGAAAATCCCCACCAGGGCAGAGTATTTTATCAATCATTTTAAAAAAAATCATGAAGTTCATTTAATAACATGGTCTATGCCCTATCCTTTAAAATTTAAAAGCATATTTCAAAATATTAATAAATCGAGAGAAAAGTATTCTCAAAAAATTGATAAAAACTTATTTGTCCATCATGTCTCCAGAGACTGGATTTTTCCTCCTTTCAATAATAACTTATTTAAAAAACAAATAAAAGAAATAATTGCTGAATATGGCATTGATACAATATTTTCCGAGTCATTCATATTTGATTTTATTCCTCCATTTGAAGATATACCTGTATTCTATGACATGGTAGATGACCATTTATCTTTTTTTAAAAATGCCTCGGTTTCCCAAAAAATCATTGGAAAAATTGGTCGTGTTAATAAAGCTACAATGGAACAATTAAAACATTCTTCAAAAACATTTTTTGTTTCATCTGTTTTAGAAGAATTATATGAACATTACACTTCAAAATCAGCTGTTTTACCTAATGGGGTAGATATTAAAAAATATAAAAATTCTGAACCGGATAAATATATTGAAAAATATAACTTAAACAACTTTGATGTAGTAATGGGATGTGTAGGGTACTTTGGTGAATGGTCTAATCTCTATAATTTATTTAATTTTTCAAATAAATTTTTAAAAGAAAATAATGGAGTTATGGTAATTGTAGGGATTGGTCCAGAAGTTGATTATTTAAAACAGAAATTTAAAGATAATAAAAGGTTGATATTCACGGGGATGTTAAATTCTAATGAAATACCTTCAATAATCAAATCATTTGATATTGGACTCATTCCCTTTATAAAATACCCATATAAGGATGCTGCCAGTCCAATAAAATATTTTGAATATGCTGCAGCAGGTATAAGTGTTATTTCAACTCCATTAGAAGAAGTAAAAAGAATAAATTTCAACAATACTATTTTTTGCGAAGATATAAAAAACATTTCTACAAGCTTCAAAGAAGCAATAGATTTGAATTTTGATAAAAGTAGACTTGAAAATGAACTAAAATCTTATGATTGGAATTTAATTTCAGATAAACTTTTAATGGACATGAAATACTATATAAACGGTGTTTAAATGTTTGAGAAATATATTTTTACACCAAATTATATGTTTTAATCTTTTGAGGATCTTAGAAATTTAAAAGTATAATGATTTTAAAATAATTTTTTTTATATTCAAATAATAATGCTTCAAATGAGTATATTAAAAAAATTATGCAAATAAATATATTGATAAATTAATTATACTAAAAAACGAGAAAATTAGGCTTTGCTAAAGCTACCCATATATGAATTAAAGAATTTTAAAAAAGATAGTCTTTTAAATACATTGTTTGCTTAAATAATGATGTTAAACTATTTCCATATTTTGAAATATTTTAACTTATTTAATACTAAATAATATAATTGAATATTTTTTAATCGACTTATAACTACTTCATAGTTTTGTTGAAAATCATCTATAGGGTGAGTTCATTATCATTCATTAAAAGTAATTTTTTTTAAAGGTATTAATGATGGTTAAATCATTATTATTAAGTTCTGAGAATTATGGGGTTGCAGATCAAACAATCAGTGTATAGGAGAAACCCTTACTAGATACAGAATTAAATAATACTTTGTTTGAATAATGATTCGAAATAAAATAAGAAACTTAACAATTTAGTTTCAACCAAATAAATCAATTTCTTTCCAAGAAAATTATAGTTTTATCTATTCCTACAAAGCTAAATGAGGGAAGTATATTATAAAGATCTTCATAAGAAATTATTGGTACAATCCCAAATTTAAATAATCCAATATTTTCTCTTAAATAATTAATAAATTTAATATTTTTAATATTATGATTATAAGGATCCAGAACTATTGCTTTAATTTCAAATTTATAATATTTTAAACTATTTAAAATGTATTTTAATTGTTGTTTAGTCATATTATTAGGATGGATTTCCATTTTTATCTTTAGAGGTTTTCCACTTTCAAGAAGTTTAGTAGCTCCTTTAAATAGGTTATATTCATATCCCTCTACATCCATTCGTATAAATGTTGGATATTCTTCCATATATGATTCGATAAATGTATCAAGGTTTATTATATCAACTTCAACCTCTTCTAACAAATCTTCACCCACAATCGATTTAAAACCTGACAAATTACTCTTTTTATAAAAATACATTTTCGATGAATTATTTTCTTCACCAATTGCAATTGGAAAAAGTTTTATATTTTTTATATTATTTAAGATCACATTCTTTTTAAGCAATTCCATATTTTTTGGAATTGGTTCTATTGCGTATATTTTTCCCTCTTTTAGAACTGATGATTCAATTATAGTATAATGACCAATATTTGCCCCTATTTCAATTATTATTTCATTTTCATCAATAAATTTTTTTAAAAATTCAGTAGAATAAATCTCTCTTTTCCTTTGAAGATAAAGTTCTTTGGATATGCCATCGTCATTAAGGTTAATATAAATTTTATTTCCATCTTCTAAATTGATAACTTCAATATTATCTTTATTTATCTTTTTTATCCTATACTTTAATTCATCAAATTTAATATTTAAAATATTTAGTATATTATAAATCGTTCCATGAATTGCAGTTTTAAATTTTCTGTTTTTAAGGAGATTTGCTATTATTTTCATTCTTCTAACAAGTTCATTTTGATTTCTTTCTTCCATAAAATTTGCTCCTAGTCAAATCAAGTAATATTATTTAGAATATCTATTAAATTTTTTTTATTTGTGAATTGAAGTTTAGTGGGGGATTTTAATTAGTTTCTTGATTCATTGTAAGAATTCTTCTGGTCAATGCCTATATTAATGTAATTAAAGTTATTATTGAAAAAAATCTGAATAAAATGCATAATATCCAGTCCTAAAATATTTTATATTTCTAAACCATGCTACCTTACAAAGTCATTAAACCAAAAAATGGTAAAAATTGTTGTTGTCTATCTTCCT
>PWMT01000166.1 GCA_003558085.1 Methanobacteriaceae archaeon | reverse complement strand
TTTAAGTTTAGGGTTTACTTCACCCTGCTCTAGAGCAGGGTGAAGTAAACCCTAAACTTAAATTAAATGCGCTTAAGCGCTTGGAAGAATTCCTGAAACTAAAATGATTATTTTTTAAACTATCTAGCCCTAAATTTTTTAGTTATTCTCTTTTTCCCTCTTTAACGTTTCTTTTAGGCATGGATGATCACATCTATTATATTACTTACTTTTTTACTAAATTCTCATTATTAGTTTAAGAAATAATAACTCCTTTTTAGGTACTGATTGTTTGGTATTACTTTAGACTGGTGAGTATTACTTTAAGGGCGGATTTCTACCAAAAAGTAATAATAATTCTTTTGTAGAAAGTATTATATAAGGTATTATTAAAAAAATGTTATAAAATTTAGACATTAAGGTGATATCTAATGCATCATAAGTTTGTAACCTATCCCTTCACCGCCCTGGTAGGTCAGGAGTCATTTAAAAAAGCATTACTTTTAAATGCTATAGATCCTAGTATCGGTGGTGTTCTAATCAAAGGAGATAAAGGTACTGGTAAATCCACTGCAGTCAGATCTCTTTCTAATTTACTTCCCCAGATTGGGGTGGTGGTGGGTTGCCCTTTTAATTGTCATCCTACTAATTTAAAATTAATGTGTCCTGTTTGTCAAGATAATTTTAAAAAAAATGGAAAACTATCCTCTCACCAAAAAGACATGGAAATAGTTGATCTACCAATATCAGCTACTGAAGATATGGTAATAGGTAGTATAAATATTAAAAAAGTATTAGATGATGGAAAAAAATCATTAGAACCAGGATTAATGGCCCGGGCGAATCGAAACATTCTCTACATCGATGAAGTTAACTTACTAGATGATCATCTAGTTAATGTTCTCTTAGATGCTGCTGCTATGGGTGTAAATCTAGTGGAAAGGGAAGGCATATCCCTATATCATCCCGCCCGTTTCATATTAATTGGAACCATGAATCCCGAAGAAGGTGATTTAAGACCCCAAATATTAGACCGTTTTGGTTTGTGTGTGGATATACAGGCACTTAACACTAAAGAAGAAAGGCTTCAGATCATGGAACACCGGCGACAATTTGATCAAGACCCCTGGTTATTTGAGCAAAAATTTTCTAACCAAGAAAAAGAACTCCAGACTCAAATCATAACTGCTAAGCAAAATCTAGAACAGGTTAACATCTCCAGTTCCATGCTGGAAATGATTGTGGAGATAACCACCAACTTGGGGATTAAAACTCACCGGGCAGATATAACTATGGAAAAAACAGCCAAAGCACTGGCAGCCTTACAGGGTAAAAAGGAAGTCAGCGAAGAACATATAAAAGAAGCAGCTATTTTAGCCTTGAAACATCGATTAAAGCAGCTTCCTTTCCAGAAACAGGAGGAGATTAGTCCTGAGATCCTGGAAAATTTAATCCAATCAAAAAACCAGTCCCCAGAGGAAGTATATGATTTTGATAAAAAAAGAGAGATGAAAAAAAATATAATTCAAGAGAAAGCCTTCAGTGCTATTCAGGGAAAAAATAAAAACCAGGTTATCGGAGATAGAGGCAAATATGTTAAAGCTCAGCCAAGTTCTAAACCCCGTAGTGTGGCGATAGATGCCACTATAAGAAAAGCAATAAAAGAAAATGGTAAGCTGGAAGTCTTACCGGAACATCTCATGGAAAAAATACGGGTATCCTCAGGCGAGGCTCTCTATCTGATTTTACTGGATTCATCCTCTTCTATGGGTTTGGAGAAAAAAATCCGACTGGCTAAAACTTTGGCCTGGCTACTTTTAAAGCAATCCTATGAGAATAAAAATAAAATTGCACTGATGGCATTTAGAGGAGATGAAGGCCAGGTATTGGCTTCACCTACCCGGGATGTGGGACGTATTGAAGAAGCACTGCAGAATTTACCCACTGGGGGTAAATCACCCTTAACTCCTGCCCTTTATCAGGCTATAGAATTACTTAAAGATGAAAAAAAGGTTACACCCACCATCATCGTAATTTCTGATGGTCGATGTAACGTGTTTATGGAATCTAATCTGGAAGAAGATCTTAAAAAATTAGTTGAATTTAAAGATAAAGTGAACATGGTTTTTGTAAATGCCGAGACCAAGAATCGTAGTATTGGAATTTTAGAAGATGTAGCTACTAATTTCTCTTCACCCTGCTTTTATTTGGAGGAAATCGTATGAATGAAACCGTTAAAGAAGTAAAATTTACCACCAGAGACTTATCTTTTATCGGAGTAATTATTGCCTTAATGTACATAGTTCAAACCATAACCATTTTAGGGGTGTCTGCTCTAACACCCCTGGACCCCTTAAAAGCTATAGCCTCTGCTTTCTTTGTCAGTATTGTGATTGCTATTGGTCTGGCTAAGGTAAAAAAAATTGGTACCTTCACTATCATAGGTTTAATTAATGGTATCATCTGTGCCTTCATACTCCCTGCTTTTCTACCATTATTACCAGCCACTTTACTGGGAGGAATAGCCGCTGACGGCTTTAGCAAAGTATCCTTTGGAGAATATGGCAGTAGGAATTCACTGATAGGTGGTTGTGGTATGGCAAAACTAGTGGAAACCCTGGTTATTCTTACCTTTCCCTTTCTTTTGGGTTTCTCCACCGAAATTTTACCACCATTGCTTATCCTAGTATCTGCCATAATTGTAGCTATTTTAGGAGGGGCTGGGGGATTAGTTGGTTATAAAATAGCATCTGAACTTAAAAAGGCGGGGGCGATGGAATAAATTTTCTCTCCACTATATTCTCTCCTTTTAGAGGAGATATCTCCTCTGATGATTCCTTTATACATAGATTAGATCCCCGCACTAAACTATTAATGATATTGGGGTTAACTTTAATCTGTGCCCTGATTAACCATATCTTTCTTCTAATTAGTCTAGGTGTGGGTATATTATCTTTAATGATTTTTTCCAAAATTTTAAAACGTGTTTCCACTTTTCTGGGCTTATTCATTCTTTTTGCAGTAACAGCCATCGCTATAACTGCATTCATCACCGCTGATTGGAGATATGCATTGGACTATTTCTCTCCCTTCCTGGCTCGCTTTTTCATTATAATTAGCGCTGGTTTATTATTCGCCTTCACCACTCCTCCCCATAATTTCGCCCAATCCTTACAGCAGATGAAATTTCCTACCGCAGTTACTTTCACCATGGGTATCAGCCTACGTTACATACCCACCCTGGCTGGAGAAGCAGAATCTATTTTCCAGTCCTTAAAATTAAGGGGAATAAAATTTAGTAAATGGGAGGTAATTAAAAATCCATCCTACTTTTATCGAGGTATCATAATACCCCTTATCATTAGAACCATTAAAATATCTGATGAAATTGCAATCGCTGCTGAATCAAGAGGCTTTAAATGTGATCAAAAACGTAACAGTCTTCATAAAATAAGTATCGGTAAGAATGATGTTCTATTCTTAAGCACCCTTAGCTTAATTTTCATTATCATCATCTTTTTAGATAAGAATCTTTTATTCCTTAGTTTAAGCTGATATTATGTTGGATTATGCCTTAGAAATCAATAATTTAAACTTCAAATACCCCCACCAGATTAATCAGGCCCTTAAAAATATAGGAGTGAAGATTAAACCAGGTGAATTCCTGTTTATAACTGGTAAAAGTGGCTGTGGGAAATCCACCCTAGCCCGGTGTCTAAATGGAATCATACCCCATATAATGGGAGGGGAATTTTCTGGTGAAGTCCTGGTGAAGAGTAAAAACACCCTCCAACATGAAATAAGTGATCTAGCACAAGATATAGGTTTTATTTTTCAAAATCCAGAATCACAATTCTTCACAGTTAAAGTTGAAGATGAACTGGCATTTGCTCCAGAAAATATGGGATTAAATCCTCCTGAAATAGAAGATAGGATTGAATGGGCTTTAAATGAAGTCGAAATGGGAGAATATCGTTTTGAAAATGTTTTTAATCTATCTGAGGGTCAAAAGCAGAGAATTGCGGTAGCAGCTAATCTAACCTTACTGCCAGATATCCTGGTTTTAGATGAACCCACCTCCAATCTGGATCCTCCCGCTGCCAGGAAATTATTTAAGATTTTAGGTAAACTACAAAGACAAAATAAGACCATCATACTCATTGACCACCGCACCAATTATGCTCTTCAACTAGCTGACCGGGTGTTGATCATGGATCAGGGAGAGATAGTCCAGGATCAAAAACCAGACATACTCCTGGATGAGGATACCCGTAAACATTATGGAATACGAAATCCCCAGGTGCTGGATGATAATTTCTCTCCGGTAAATAATGAAACTAAACCCCAAAAACCATTACTGAATATTTTTAAACTCCATTACTCCTATGGTAACGGTTTTTCCTTAGATGATATAAATCTCCACATATCACCGGGAGAGGTTTTAGGTGTGGTAGGTGCAAATGGGTCTGGTAAAACCACCTTAGCTAAAGTTTTAGCTGGCATCTTAAAACCGGATAAAGGAAGCATATCCTGGAGCAATGATGATTCCAGCTTCAAAGTAGGTATGATCTTTCAAAATCCAGATCATCAACTTTTCATGGATAGTGTGTACAATGAATTAAATTTTGGTCTAGAAGAGTTGAAACTTAAAACTGAAGAAGCTGCTTATAAAATTGACTTAATTTTAAACTCCATGAATCTAGCTAAGCTGAAAAAAAGGCATCCTCACTCTTTAAGTGGAGGGGAAAAACAGAGAACCCTGATATCAGCTTTTTTAGTTAGAGAACCACACCTTTTAATCATGGATGAACCCACCACTGGTATGGACTACTATCATATGCAGAAAGTGGTAAGAGAGATTAATCGCTTGCAAAAGGAGGATCTAGGAATCATGATCATCTCCCATGATCTGGAATTTTTACAACAAACCACCACTCGTCTGGTGATTTTATCCCAGGGAAAACTGATTAAGGAAGGGCCCACAGAAAAATTATTAACTAAAGAGAATTTGCGACAATGTTTTCCCGGATACCATGGATTAAGCTCCTAAATTAGTATCTAACTACCCCCCCACTATTTTAAAGGCAGAATTAACCCTTATAATAAATATAATTTAAAATCATATTATCGAGGTATTTTTAGATGAAAAAAGTACTGGCTATAACCACCATAACCAACACCCTATCCCTTAAAGATGCGCTGGAGAAAATTAAAAGGGATTATGGGGATATAATAGTATTAAAAAAAATATATTTAGAAGACTATGAAGACCCTCAAGTATCTCTAAAAGAGTTCAAGGAAGATATTGAATCCTCGGATATCATACTAGTAGATATACGGGGAGATGAAAGGGTTGGCAGGGAATTAATTACTCTTTTAAAGGGTAAGCAGAAAACTGTGGTTACCCTAGTCTGGGGAAATCCTCTCATCATGAATCTAACTAGTCTAGGTCCTTTAAATGTAGAAGAGTTAAGTAAAACCCTACAATCTAAGGGTGAAGACTTGGAGGCTATGGTAAGGGCCTATGACCTTAAACAGATTTTAAAACATAGTGGAGAAGATCAGGAATTACAAAAACATATCCAAAACTGGTTTAAGCTTCGTGAATACTATGGTCAAAACTATGCAGATAATTTAAAAAACATGCTCCTGTTCCTGTTAAAAGAATATGCAAATATGGAAGATATAAACTCCATAGACCCCCCTAAAGAAATGCCACCCTATGGACTTTACCTACCTTACCGAGGAATATACCTAGATCTCAAGGATTATAAAAAAGTTTCACAATTTAAGGAGGATAAACCCACCGTGGGTGTACTATTTTATGGTGGAATGCATTTTGATGATACCCGACCAATGGCAGAAGCCCTATATGAGAAATTACAGGATAAGGTTAACCTCATCATCGTCTTCTCTCAAGTGGAACATAACCTGAAAGTGTTAGATAAATACTTAGCAGATATTGATTTATTTGTTAATCTACAGTACTTTCAATTAAATGGAGGACCCCTGGGTGGAGATCCAAAACCAACCCATGAATTTTTCCAAAAAAATAACATACCCTACCTGATCTCCTTGAGAGGATATGAAACTGATATCCATAAATGGTCCCAAAAAGAGGGTAATCTCAACCCCATGGAAATCATTTTAGGGGTGACCTTACCTGAATTGGACGGGGGAATTGAACCCATTTTTACTTCAGCCTTGGAAAATTTAGAAGAAAAAGATATGGGACTGATTAAGATTATATCTGTCTTGGATGAGCGGATGGATAAATTATCCCAACGTATTCTAAATTGGCTCCAATTAAAATATAAAAAAAATGCTTCTAAAAAAATTGCTATTCTAACTTACAATTATCCCCCTGGTGAGGAGAATCTGGCCAGTTCCGGATACTTGGATGTTTTTAAAAGTATGGAATCCTTTTTAGAGAAATTAAAACAGAAAAATTATCATCTTAATATTCCTTCCTTACCCCTCAAGGAACTCTTTCTAGAAGCAAATATAATTAACAGTCCCCATTATACTCCTAAATCTGGTATTAAAATACCAGTAGCTGAATACGAATCCTGGTTTAAACAACTTCCCTTAACTATTCAAGAATCAGTTATATCCTCCTGGGGTGAAGTACCAGGCGAGATAATGGTAGAGGAGGAATATCTGTTAATACCTGGAGTGGAACTGGGAAACATATTTATAGGGGTGCAGCCCAGTCGAGGAATCCATGAGGATATGGAAAATGCCTACCATGATAAGGAACTCCCCCCACATCATCAGTACCTGGCCTTCTATTATTATATTGAAAAACTCTTCCAAGCAGATGCTCTCATACACTTTGGAATGCATGGAACCCTGGAATTTACACCTGGAAAAGAAGTAGCCCTATCTGCAAACTGCTACCCAGATATCCTTATTGGTAACTTACCCCATATCTATTATTATTGGGTGGGCAACACATCCGAGTCCACCATTGCCAAGCGTAGATCCTATGCACTTTGTATTTCCCATGCTTCACCAGCTATGCAGAGTTCTGAAATATATGAAGAATATTTAGTACTAGAAGAACTTCTAAGACAATACCATGAGAATAATGATGAAACCACTCTCCAGCTTATCCAGGATAAAGCAGATGAGCTGAATTTAAAACCTGATATCAAACAGTTGAATCAGGAATTATATCGCATGAAACGACGTTTAATACCTATGGGCTTACATGTACTAGATGAGAATCTGGGAAAGGAAGAATTAGTGGATTATTTACTAGGGGTGTTACGCATAGATAGAGAACACCCCTCCATATTGAAGCTAATATCCCAGAAAAAAGGATTAATATGGAAGGATATTAAAAACACGCCCATATCTGATGAAATCGAATTAGAAGCTAAAGAACTTATATCCAAAGTATTGAATGATGAAGAAACCTTAGATATCGAACCAGAATTCTGTGATTATGTTAAAAATTTAAGTCAAGGTTTAGATTTTTCCAAGGAAAGTAATGCTCTTTTAGAGGCTCTGGAGGGATCCTATATTTTACCTGCCCGGGGTGGTGATCCTATCCGGGATCCAGAAGTATATCCCACCGGTAGATCTATGTTTGCCTTTGACCCCCGACAGATACCCACCATCTCTGCTGAATCAAGAGGTATACGTTCAGCTGAAATACTAATACAGTCCTATCTAAAAAAGCATGGTAAATATCCCCAAAGTGTGGGGATTGTTTTATGGGGTTTTGAGACCATGAAAACCGGTGGAGATACCATAGCTACTATTCTACATTTGATGGGAATGAAAATCAAACATCAAAAAGGGGCGTGGATTAAAAATTTAGAAGTGATTCCTCTAGAAGAGTTAGGACGTCCCCGTATTGATGTGACCATCAATATCTGCGGCATATTCAGAGATACTCTAGGAACCCATATAGATTTGATAAACCGATCAATTAAAAAAGTGGCCCATTTAGATGAACCAACTGAATGTAATTACATCCGCAAGCATCTCCAAGAAGAAGAAGAAGGAGATCTTTCCTTGGCCCGCATCTATGGTCCCGCTCCTAGTGAATATGCTACTTCCATGCGTAGCCTGATAGAAAATAGTAACTGGGAAGAGGAACAGGAATTAGTGGATAGTTATAGTGATAGTATGTCCTATGCCTATCTTCCAGGTAAAATCGAAAGAGATGTTACTGGTTTTAAGCACTCCATGGAAAAAGTGGATATAGTTACTCAGGAGCGAGATAACGTAGAATATGAAGTCACAGATTTAGATCATTATTATGAATTTTTAGGTGGACTGGCTCGTACTGTAGAAGATTTAAAGGGTAAACAAGCTG
>PWMT01000130.1 GCA_003558085.1 Methanobacteriaceae archaeon | reverse complement strand
TTGAATATACAATGAACATCCCTGCAGATATAGATAAAGCCCTAGTAAAGGTTAGAGCATCTAAAGAAGGAAAAGAAGATACTTTTATAAACTTGACTATTAAAAGAGCTTAGAGTTTTATGCAGAGAATATAAAAGTGGATAGTAACTAAAACAAAGGAGAAGAGAAAGGATATTACTACAACTAAGTTAATAATTCCTTAACTTAAATAACTAACCCTCTAAACTATGAAATTAATCTTTAATACCTAGATAAAGTACGCTTTTTAGTTATTCTTACATCTTCATATTTTAGATGAGAGTTTCCCCTTCTATAGTGTAATTTACTGGTTGGGGAGGTTTTAGAATAATTTTTTCAAAGGCATCGATTGTATCCTGGAAAAGTTCTTTTCTAGAATCCAACATATCTTGTTCACTTTCCCACAGTGTAATTGTAACTACTGTATCCGGTTTATCATTATCAGTTAAAAGAAAGGCTCCTTTATAACCTTTTGAACGTCGAGCTACATTAGAAAGGGAATTAACATCTGATGATAGTATCAATTCTTTACCTTTCTCACCCTGCCCTTCCTTAAATTCCCAAACCGTTAATCTAGCTAAAACCATTAATACCACCCCTACTATATATGTTAAAAATAAGTTATATAACTGATTAATACTTTTAAAGTAGTTAATAACATAATGTATGCTTAACAACTCGATGCCTACTCTTAAATAGAAAAAATTACTTACAAATACTATTTTAGGGATTATTTCTCTTCTATTTTTCTGCATTTGAATATGACGGTTCCGCCTTCTGTATATGGTTTTCCAGGATCAACACACTGCAGGTAGGCATGTTCACCATCTTCTGGTGTGGTTAATCCTAATTTTATTGGGCACCAGTCGTGTTCTAATATGGTGGTGTAGTGTAGTAGGGTGGAAAGGGCATGGGTGCAGATATTATCTGTTTTCTCCACGATTATTCGGGGATCATCTATTATAATCCTATCTCCTAGTTCATGCACCGGGCACTCCCCTTTTATATCATGTACCTTTATCTCTAGCATAATATTTACCCCCATGTTGAAGTTTTTATAATCTCTTGAAGATATAACAATATAAAGTATTATGAAATTTTTTCTAAGAGTTTTAGTTTCCTTAATGGCCCCCATCATGGTTATAGTAGTTATACCTCTATTTCTTATTTTATTTTTCAATCTTCAGCTGCTAAGATTTGATTCGATATTTTCAGGTTTAGTGTTAATTATAGGTATATTATTGATTAGTGGTGGATTAGTTTTGTTCCTATCTACCAATAGTTTATTTATAAATCTCGGAAAAGGAACTTTAGCCCCCTGGGATCCTCCAAAGAAGTTAATTATAAGCGGAGCCTACGCATATGTTAGAAACCCTATGATAATAGGTGTTTTAATGATTCTGTGGGGTGAGTCATTAATCTTCTCTTCAGGGGAGATATTCTTATGGTCGGCAATTTTTATTACCAGCATGCATCTTAATATTGTTTATGATGAAGAACCTGATTTAAAAAAGAGATACGGCCAGGAATATAAGGAGTATATGAAAAATGTTCCCCGATGGATTCCTCGTTTAAAACCTTGGAAGAGATAATAATCAATAAAAAGAATATATGCTTTTATATTTATTAACTTATTTTATCCTAAAAAATAATCCTAGGTTTATCTATTATTAGTATTATATTTTTAGTTTAAAGTAATAAAATTTATATAAGATAATTTCATAATTAATTATATGAATATCATACCTATTAGGAAACTTTTAGATGAAGGTAAAAATGTTATGATCTACAGTCAGGATGTTAACGACTTTTATATTCACTTAAAAAATGAATATAAGTGTATTAATCTCTACGAACCTACACCTACTAAATATAAGATAATAAAATGCCTTAAATACTTAGAACCTTCAGAAGATATCAATTATTCCCGTTTAAATCAATTAGAATTACGGGATAAAGTTTTAGATTTAGTAAAAAATAATACTCTGATATTATTTTTCAATCACTTTGATCAGCTCACCTTTAAATCCGCCCAAATCTACCATTCTCTTTATGAGCAGGGAGGGGTATTGTTTATCTGCAGCTTTAACTCCAGTTTCAAGGAGGGTGCCTACCATTTCTATAAAACTTTCACCTTATTAAATAAAGAGGAATATGAATATGAAACCGGTAAAAATGAGATCAACATCTCCTATACTATATATGGATTTTTTTCTTTAATGGCATTTTTAATCTACCTTAATGCCAGTAACCTGAACACCGCCAGCCTCATATTAGGAGCAGCTTGGTTCGGTTTAATCATCTTCCGCACCCTGGTTTATGCTGGGGGAAGATTATAAACTAAGGAGTATACAACGCCATGGTACAATTTAAAACCTGGAAAATCATAACTATTCGAGGAGGAGTCTTTTGAGGTATTATACCCATATGGTGGGAGCCCTCATATTCTATCTCACTTTAAACTACCTACTAAATCAAGTCTTAACTTTTACTGGAATATTCCTAGCAGCCTGGATGGGGTTATTTCCAGATATTATGGACCGTTTAACCAACAAACACCGGGGATTGGGCCACAGTTTACTATGGCTAATACCCTTAACTTTTACGAGCATTATCCATATACAGTTCAGTTTGGCCCTAATAATCGGTTTCCTATCCCACCTAATATTAGATGTTTTCACCACCTACGGCTGCCCCTTACTTTATCCGCTAAGAAAGTTTGATTTTGCCTGCCTTAAAAGAAAAAATCGGATACAAACCGGTACCAATACTGAAAAATCAGTTTTCATATTCCTAATATTTCTTTTAATTCCCATGTTATTGATGGGAACACCCCTATTGCACCTGATTCCCATAGAAGGCATGGCAACCGTATTAGATTCTAATCCAGATCATCAGCAAAATAACAGTAGCAAACCATTGAATTTGAATTTGAATTTAAGAGTGGATGATGCTCAACATAGAAATATCACCCTAAAACAAGTAGATCAAAACACAGTACAGGTACTAATACTCCCCCTAGATGAGGAATAAACAGTTTAAACTCCAGATAAGTGGGAACTTATTGCCTAAACTTAAATACACCCTGCCTTTAACTATAAAAAGAATCACTAGAATTGACTTTAACTAATTATTTTTTTAACTAATTCTAGGTGTTTAAATATTTAAATCTTAGATAAAATAAAAATGTAAGTTTATAATAATAATAGACCTAATTATAATTTTTTTAGGATGAAGGGATTGAATTAATAGGAAAGGAATAAGTTAATCCTAGATATTGGAAAATATTTTATCCTTAAATAAAACTAATAGATTATTTTAATTAACACTGATAATCTAGTCTTGTATAGTAAGGTGAATTTATGGAAGAAGACTTTAATCATAAAAAAAAGAGAATCTTAATACCTCTTATTGGTCCCTGGCTGGATAAAGGGGAATCTGCCATGTTAGTGGCCATGTTAAATGCTATAAGATCTAGTTTACCGGAGAGTGAGATTGCTATATCAGCATCCACTTTTCCCTTAGAGGCGGTGGATAAAAGACGCTACAGTGAATATGGAATTAAAGTCAAACCAGGATTAATATCTTCTTTTTTAGGCTTGATTGATCGACTTCCTGGGAAAAATAAGACCCTGAAATCATTAGTGGGCTTAGCCTTCTTTTTAGGCAGTATCCTAGGTAATCTATTATGGTTATTTTATTATAAATGCACTCATCGAGATTCCCTATATTTAGCAGGTTCTAATCATGAAATCATATCTGAATATAAAAATGCAGATTGGATCCTCTTTTGTGGGGGTCAAAATATAGTGCAGGTAATACCCTTTCCCTTACCCACCTTCATCGCCCTATATGAAATATTATTTGCCAAAGCACTGCAAAAACCGGTGATGATCTATGCCAACACTTTAGGACCCTTTAATTTTAGATGGGCCTGGCCTTTAATTAGATGGGCCTTGAATAAGGTGGATTTGATCACCACCCGAGAAGAAATTTCTAAGGAGATTTTAAAGGATATTGAAATTGAATCTCCAACTTTTGTTACCGCTGATGCCGCATTTTTAACTCCCACCATATCCTCTAAAGAGGCCCGACAATTAATAGAAAAGGGTGCTGGTATATCTGGAGAAAAAATAATGATAGGTTTAACTGCTATTCCCTGGCATTTTCCTAAAGAAAAAAGTGCTAAAAAAAGAGCTAAACTTTATAATAATTATTTAGAGGTATTAGCCCAGACAGCTGATTATATCATCGAAAAATGGGATGCCTATATTATTTTCTTCCCCCAGGTAATGGTACCTCACAAAAAGGATGACACCCAAGTCTACCCTAAAATTTTAGATAAAATCCAGCATAAATCCCAGGTTAAAATACTAACTGCTGATTACACCCCCGAAGAGTTACAGGGAATGTATGGTTGTATGGAGTTACTCCTGGGAACCCGTTTCCACTCCTGTATATTAGCCCTATCTCGGGCTGTACCCACCATTGCCATTGAATATAGTGGCCATAAATCAACTGGAATTATGAAATTACTAGGATTAGAAGAACACGTATATAAAATAGAAACCTTAACAACTCCAGAATTAATAGCTGAAGTGGAAAAGACCTGGAAAAATAAAGAAAAGATCCGATCCAAAATCAGGGAAAACGTGCAGAAAATGAAAAAAAGAAGTATGGAAAATATAATTTTAGCTCAACAATATTTAGATCCCTAAAACTAAAACCCCTAATTAATGCTTACTTTTTTTAAGTTTAAAATAAAGTTAAATATTTTATCTACCTACCCCCTTAAACTCTTAAATAATTCTTTATCCTCATCAGTAAAAGTTTTAAGGACTATTATACTAATAAAATAGATCAAAGTGGCCAGGATTATCACCAGGAGAAGATTCCAATCCCGGATAAAGTAAACTACAACCGCCATAACCAGCGACCCTAAAATAGGTTTTAAAAGCACCTTATTAATATTAATAAACCCATGATACCTCCAGATTAAAAAGAAAAATAAGAAGTATAATAATACCTCAGAGGCAACCGTGGCAATACTAGCCCCAATAAAACTAAATAAAGGTATCAATACTAAATTCAAACCAATATTGGATAGGGCGCTTACCGAAACCGAAAAAGTTCTAAGACCCTGACGGTTAATGGAACTTAGAAAAGTTCCGGTAATGGTGCTGATCAACCTTAAAGGGATGAATAAAGCTAAAATCTGGAAAGGTAATACTGAATCTAGGAAATTACCAGCATAGAAGAGTTGGATAAACCTTTCTGCTAAGACCAGAGAACCTAAAGCCAAAGGAAACCCGATAATCGCCAGATATTTAGATGATACCAGAGCAGAGGAAGCTAAGGCATGTTTAGAGTCTTTAAATTGACGGGACATTACCGGATAAACAGCGGTTGAAACCATACCCCCTACAATCATACTTAAACTTAAAAGAGGATTATAGGCGGCATTATAGATTCCTGCTGCCACATCACCGATAATGAAAGCCAAAAGAACGGTGTCAATTTTAAAAAAGAGAATAGCAAATAAGGCATTCAAACCAAAAGGCAAACCCTTTAATAAGAGTTTCTTTTTAAACCGTAAATCGATCTTAAAGCGTGGTTGGATAAATTTCCTAAAACTTAAAATAAAAGCCAAACCTAAATCAAAAATCCCAGCCAATAGGTATACCAGGGCTATCTCAAAAAGACCATAACCCAACCATAAAACCATTATACCCACTGAGGCAATTATCAATTTCTCCATGACCTGGAATAAGGCCATATACTCCAATTTCTCCCAGGCCTGGAAAAGAGATAAATAATTTAAAGCTAAGATTTGCAGTATATGGTAAAGCCCGAAAAGATAAAGTAGCCAGGCCAACTCACCAGTATAACCTAAAAGATAATTTAAAGCAACTATAGCTAAAAAGGTTAAAACCGCCAAGGGAATCTTCAATAAAAAGGCCTGGTTAGTGTAGTACTCGGAGAGTTCCTTTTCCCGGGCAATCTCCCTTATAAGTAACTGGTTAACCCCTAAATCCGTGAATATGACTAGTAAACTAGTAAGAGATAAGGCGAAATTGAATCTACCAAAACCAGCCTCACCCAACAACCGGGCCAGGTAGATCATGAAGAAAAAGGCGATGACTGCGATTAAAATCTGACCCAAACCAGTTACTCCAATATTTTTAACTATTCGCTGCACCGCATTCATAAATTCTCACCAGCATAAAAATATAGCCTAGGTCTTAAAATGGTTAATATTGATGATTAGAAAAGATAGCGCTAATTTTTATGATATTTAATCTTATAAGATACACTTAATTGTGGGTTTATAATATTATAGTTTATGGATTATTAAGAGAGATTAACTCTAAAGAAAATTAATGATTTATAATCTCTAGCAGGGATTTTTAAAGATTAGATCTTTTTTTAAGTTATAATAATAGTTTAATGGTCTAGGGAAATTTAATTTGTTAGGAAAAATTTTATTTAATACTATAATTTAACTTTAGAATTCCCTCAGTTTAAATTACAGTAACCTTACATTTAGTTAAAAGAAAATAGTTAACTAATAATTTAATCTTAGAGTTTTAAATTTTAAGAGTAGCTAATAGCCTACCAGCTCGAAATCAGCAACTACCTCCTCAGCATTTGAAAATATTAGTACTTATTCCTCATCTAGTAATTAAATTTTAGAACTTAAGATAAAAAAAAAGGAGCTGTTAAATCTTTTTTGGAATTGCTACATAATCCTCCATCCACATAAATTCTCCACTGCTTGGAAGAATTCATCCAAGGCTGATACTAGCTCTCCTTTTACCAAGCGTACTGGGTAGCTGTTACATCCTTGAGTGTAAAGATTGATGGAATTGGTAAGTAGAGTGATCTGCCAATAATAATCTTCCACCAGGGAGCAGGCCTGGTATTCTTCTTCCCAGTCCCATATACCTATCTCTTCTAATTCATCCCAAAATATTTCCCATTCACTGCGAGTGGGTTTATAGGTTTCATTATCTATGATAATCGTATCATGATCTAATTTAAGCTTATGTTCCACTTCCCCTTCCTTATAATAGACCTCCATCTGCCGGGGGAGGTAATCTTGCTGCAATATCTCACCTCCAGAGTATATTTATCACACTATAAATATTAAAACAGGCTTTTTAACTAATTTTTCTTTAATATTTTCAGTGGTTTAGATGATTGTTACGACCCCGTAATATTAAAATTAAACCCAGTAGACATAAGAGGGCGAAGATGATAAAGGATAACTGCATGGCTTCTAAAAATTGGGGAAGGTTATCTGGTTTAATATCCGCAGTTCCTATATAGAGATTGATGAAGAAAAGAGAAATAGCCATCCCTAACATCTGACCTATAACCCGCACCGAACTCATGGTGGCGGCAGCTGCTCCTAGGAATTTCTCCTGCACTGAACTCATCACCATATTCATGTTGGGAGTGGAGAAAAGTGCAAACCCCAAACCCAATAACACCATCCCCCCTAAAATGAGGTAGATACTCTCTATCCAGGGTACAAACACTAATAATATAAGGCTTAGTATAATGAAACTCATTCCTCCAGCAGCTACCAGGTTAGGATTTTTCTGATCAGATAATCGACCAGTAAAAGGAGATAAAGCAGCGATTACCATTGGTTGGGTTGATAATATTATACCCGCATTCTGAGGGGATAGGGCCAGTGCATACTGCAAGTATAGACTTAAAAGGAAGATGAGAGGATAAGCCGCAGTATAACCGATAAGGGCCGCCATACTATTCCAACTGAATCCCCTATTTTTAAGTAATCCTACCTCAAATAAGGGGCTATCTTTACCTGCTTCAAAGTAATAAAATAGCACGGCAAAGATTATACCTAAAAATAGGAGTAATGCAGCCTGAATTTCAGGTAAAAGAGATAAACCTACCATAAAAAATACTAGAGAGCTGGCTAAAATTAAGGCACCGTATAAATCAAATTGCTGGCCCTGAGCATGTTTCCACTCTTTTTTTATATTACTGGTAGCATAGGCACAGAAAATACCCAGAGGAACATTAAAAAAGAAGATGCTCTGCCATCCTAGATTTTGGGTTAGAAATCCCCCTAAAGACGGTCCTAAAAATAGTCCTAAATAAGCACCAGTAAGGGCCACACCCAAAGCTTTACCCCTTTCTAAGATAGGGAATGCTGCAGCTACAATAGCAGTGAGGTTCCCGAAAATCATGGCACTACCTACACCCTGAATAACCCTGAAAAAGAGTAGCATTTCCCCATTTACTGAAAATCCAGCAAAGAATGAAGATATGGTGTATATTATTATTCCCCAGGTGAAGATTTTTTTGCGGCCATAAATATCAGCCAGACG
>PWMT01000152.1 GCA_003558085.1 Methanobacteriaceae archaeon | reverse complement strand
TAAATCTTTGCCCACAACTCATTAACATACCTAAAACGCTTCAAGAAGTTACCCAAACATTTTCTCGTAATAAAAATCTTGCATAGGGGGAATTAAATTGAAAGGTCGTCTGAAGTATGCCTTGAAAATAGGATTATTTTTAGGAGTTCTCGGAGGGGCAGTATTCTTTATATGGGGTATGATTGAAGAAGAATTCATCATAATAAGTGTTATTCAATCTACTTTAACTGCGATGCTGATTTTTGGTGTACTGGGATTTATTCTAGGATATTCCATTTATTATCTAGAGCATTGAATCAAAAACTCTAAAATTTTTAATTATCTAGGATATGCTTACAGATCTCATTCAATTTTACTTCCATAACTCCTCACATGATCTACAGCTTTTTTTAATTTTTCTCTCCTATTAGTTAAAATATCGTCCCAGTTATAGTTCACTCTATCTTTGCCTACCGGACAAACCTTTATACAGATTCCACAGGGCGATCTATGCTCTTCTCGAAGTTCCTTGCTGCATAAGGCACAACTTTTTTTATCAATTAAATCCGGGAAAAATTCCTTACTCTTATCTAAAAGAGGTATTGCCTTTACTGGACAGGACTCCACACATTTAAGACATCTAGTGCAAATATCTCTAGATTGGAGGGGAGTGGGTTCCAGCTCAGCTGAGGTGAAGATAGAATTGAAACGAACTCTCGGCCCATATTCAGGAGTTAATAAAACATTATTTTGACCAAAAGAGCCCAGACCAGCAAGATAAGCTGCATGTCGATGAGAAAAAAATGTTATAGGATTATTTAAAAGAATATCTATATCGCCATAACCATCTCTAGGAAGAGAAATAGAAGGATAACCTTTATCTGTGATAAAATTGGCTAGTTCATAGGCCCTAATATCCAGCAATATGTTTACGGTTTTATATAATTCATGATAATAGATGGATGGTGCAGTTTCTATAATGGGTAAAGGAACTGGTAATCCAATTACAATTACAGTTTTGCAATGTGGATAAATAGATTGGGGCCAAAATTCTGGAGGTATCCATTCTTCAAATTGATTTGGAAGTTTGCTGGATGGTTTTTCCCATCTATCTACTGGTGCAAATCCCAAGAGAGAAATATTAAGTTCCTCAGATTTCTGAATAATTTCCCTTTGTAGTGTGGTAGACTTCATGACCGTGCTAACTATTTAAATTGATTAAACCATTATTTAATATTATATTTTCCTTTGCAGTATACCCTTTACTTTAGCATCCAGATTATCTGCATGATGTAAGGCCATTGCTTCTGGAGTTTTAGGATTTACTGGAGATCCCCAACCATTTTTCACTTCACCATGATGACTTAAAATTAAATGCAGTACTTGATCAGATAGCTCTTCATTTAAAGCTAGTTCATCTATCTTTTCTTTAACCATACTCGCGGTTATAAATAAATGATCCAGTAATTCACCCTTCTGAGAATAATCTATGGTTACTGTATCAAAATCATAAGTATCTAACTTTCCAATATCATGTAGCAGAGCTCCCGTATAAAGAAGATCTTTATCTAATTCAGGGAATATATAACAGGAAGTTTTACATAACTCTAAGACCCCTACGGTATGTTCCAATAAGCCCCCCAGGTAATTATGGTGATAATATTTGGCAGAAGGATAGTTAAAGAATTTATCTGTAAAATTCTCATCACAAAAAAAAGACTTCAACAGAGCTTTTAATTGATCATTCTGCATGCTTTTAATGGCATTATAAATTTCTAGGATCATAATATCCTTATCTCGTGGGGTAGAGCGAATATAATCGACTAAATCATATTCATCAGCTTTAAGTGGTTTATGGGCGTTAAATATGATGCTGAATTTTCCAGATCCCCGGGGAAACTCATTTAATTTTCCCCTTATTTGATATACCTTTCCCAGTTGAATAGAAGCAAAAATTGAGTCTATGTTTTCTTCTGGGAAAGTTCTAGCTACTATTAAACCAGTTTTATCAGATAAATCTAACTGGATATATTTTTTACCCATATTTGTTCTTTTTATTTCCTTATTAGAAATCAAAAAGGTTGTATTAATTTCCCGATTTTTGTTTAAGTTCTCTACATAATCTTCATCATTTTTAGTGATCATTTAGAATCCTTCCGGTGGTATAATTAATTCACTTTTTAAGTGGAGGAATAATTACCTCTATATCGTTTTCTTCAAGTTCTTGGAAACTAGAGCTGGATAAAGTATGTACCGGATAGACTTTTTCCGGATTAATTTCTCTTATCATTTCCAGTATCTCCTTACCACTGGCATGGCCAGAGGCATGGACCTGGAACATTTTAAGATTAAAGTGTTCCAGCCAATTAAGTACTTTTTTATAGTCTATGAAAGTTTCCTCATCGAATGGTTCGGTCATGGATCTAATATAGAGACCTTTTTCAGGTTTAATATCGATTAATTCTTTCAGTTCAAAAAAATCGCAGCGAAACAAATATTGAGCAGGATTTTCTCGAATATGGGTATAGTTGATAGTATTTTCCTGGTTTAACAAGTCCCTTTCCCAACGATTATAGTCGAAATGAATTTGATATTCATCTATTTTTGGTGAGCATATCCATTGATCCTGATAAAAAGCATATGATTCATTATCTATCAACCCCCATCCTTTCCGGGGAACATATATAGCAACATCACTTATATCTGGATAACCTTTGCCTTTAAATAAGTTTAACATATAGGCTTGTTTTAAGTTAACCACTAATTCCCGCCCTACCTCCTGAGCAATATTATAAAAGGTTAATAATCTATCCAAGTCGCGGATAGGGTAATTTATAGCTACGAAGCCTTTATAATCTCTAATTTTAGTGCTGATTATCTGCTGCACATCCTTCTCAGAAACACTATCTGAATCCAACATACGGGTTCCTTCACAAATCATTATGTGTGGATTTAATTTTTGACAAGCTTTTACCAATTTTTGACTTAGTTTAGGTTTTCTACCATGAAAACGGAAATCCCCAGTGTAAACCAAACTATTATCATCAGTTTCCACTAAATAGGCGTTGGCACCTGGAAGTGAGTGGTCAACAGGTACCATTTTCACCTTTAAATCCCCAACCTCATAATATTTATAAGGTTTCATCATTTTTATCTTTCGTTTTTTCTGACAATGATTTCGGGGCAACCGCTTATAGCCATCCATCCTTTTTCGAGGAGTTAACTGAAAATCAGTTTTTAGGTTGATCAAGTCAGTAAAGGAAACTCGGCTGGTATCTTCAATAAGTTTAAGTATTAAATAAGTTTCTTCACTGAGATAGATAGGAATATCATACCTTAAATGATTAATATATGCAGAATGATCCATATGGGCATGAGATAAGAAAACCCCATCCACTCCTGGTTGTCTATCATAGGGTAAACCAGAATGTTTCATATAGTCTTCTCGGTATATGCCTTTCATTTTTGGCAGAAGGCCGAATTCAATAAAATCTAAAACCCCGTTAGTCTTTCTAGGCTGTAAAAATTCTGAAAAATATTTATTGGCCTGGCTGAAACTCATCCCAAAATCCAAGAAGTATTTTGAATCATCATGATGGAGAAGGATTTTGTTACCACCAATTTCATTTACTCCTCCAAAAAAATCAAGGTTAAACATAATTTATATTCTATTTTAAACTTACTTTAATTTTACAGTTTAGTAAAAAATCTATTTTTAATAATATATAACTTAATATTATTATAAAATTCGTTAACTATAAAAAGCCCGAAGACTAATCATTATTAATCATTAAGAATAGGTGAGACCACCCTACTCACCAGAAATATGAGGAGACTGAACATGGGTAGTGTAAAAGATTTAAAAATAATAAAAAAACCAAGAGACGATCAAGAAGGTATAGGAAAATTCATATTCTCTGATAGATACTCTATTTTTGATTGGGGGGAAATGCCCGATCTTATACCTCATAAAGGCGAAGCAATATCTATATTAGGAGCTTATTTTTTTGAAAAATTTGAGAAGATGGGATTTAAAACCCACTATCTAGGCCTAATTGAAGATGGAGTAGTGAAAAGATTATCTGAATTAAAAAAACCATCTAACCAAATGCAAGTAAAACTGTTAAAAGTAATTGAACCAGAACGTCGAAATACTGAGTATGATTACTCCGTATACGAAAAATTGGAAGGTAATTTTCTAATACCATTAGAAATGATCTATAGAAATTATATACCGGAAGGAAGTAGTGTTTTTGGTCGTTTAGAAAGAGAAGAAATAGATTTAGAAGATTTAGGATTGGATAAACTACCCTCACCCAATGAAAAATTGGAGACACCCATTCTGGATGTTTCCACTAAATTAGAAGTAACTGATAGATATATTAGTTGGGATGAGGCTCAGCAAATTTCAGGATTAAGTAAAGATGAAATAGAAGAAGTGAAGCAAGTTTTAGAGATTGCCAATGAAACTATAAGCTCTGAATTTGCTAAAATAGGCATTGTAAATGAAGATGGTAAGATTGAAGTTGGTTTCACTCCTCAAAGGGAAATAATGCTGGTAGATGTATTAGGTACTCTAGATGAATGCCGTTTCACTTTTAAGGGTTTACCGGTAAGTAAAGAAATAACTAGAATACATTACCGAGGTACCAATTGGCATAAGGAAACAGAAAAGGCTAAAAATGAAAACAGGGCTGAATGGAAAAACATATGCTCAGTTAATCCTAATCCTTTACCCCCTAAATTAAAATCTCTGATTTCAGAACTTTATTGTGCCTGCACCAACGAAATAACTGGTCGAGAATGGTTTAAAGATTCATCACCTCTTATGGAAATAATAGCTGCGATTGGGAGAGAACTGGATGGAAAATAAATTTGCCACTTGTTTAAATTGTATGGATGGAAGAACACAATTACCCGTAATCCAATGGATTACCTCCCAGTATCCTGTGGATCATGTGGATATGATCACCGAAGCAGGTATGGTAGAAATACTATCCTCTGAAAAATATGATACTAAACTATTAAAAAAACTGAATATATCCACCATAAATCATGGATCCCAAATGATTTTTGTAGTAGGTCATCACGACTGTGCAGCTAACCCAGTAAGCGATGAGTTGCACCAAAAACAAATCAATCTCTCCATAAATGTTATAAAAAATTTGATACCCTCCTTACCAGTGATTGGCCTGTGGTTAGATGAAAATTTCAAAGTTAAAAAATTATGAATATTAACTTTAAATCCTAAAAAAAAGTAATTTAAAACTAAAAATGATTATTACATAATCCAAATAATATGCTAATATAATATCTAAGATTACTATCTCCCCTAACTATTTTTTTGTGGCAAAAGTATAGTAAAATATCACTACCAGTATAAAAGAGATATATAAGTCAATTAAAAACATCGATACTTGCTAAATCATCTATTACCTATTATTTTGAATAATATTAAGTGTAGTCTTTTTTATTTTAGGTCTAGGGTGTCCGATAACTTTAAATAGTAAATTAAGTAAAGGTTTAGATTGCCTCATTCAAGCAGGCAATTCATACCAAAAATCCCGACTAGTCCCGTGGGGTAGTGGTAATCCTGCTGGGCTTTGGACCCGGCGACGGCGGTTCGACTCCGCTCGGGACTATCCTTATTTTCATTAAATTAGATGTATAATATAGAATAGATCTTAAAGCTATTTCTAATTAATTAAATTAGTATTAGTATATATTTTATTAAATTTACAATAATTAAATCCTATGAGGTTACTCTATTAATTTTAGGGTTAAAAATTTACATTACTAAATTATTTACCAGGAAAATATAATAATCATTCATAAGGTTGTACTATGGAAAAGATGCTGCTTGTAGGAGTTAACACTCGACCATTGACTCAATCTGCTTATCAACTGGGATATGAAATATTTTCTACCAGCTACTTTTGCACCTCAGATTTTAATAGTTACCACCATAAAAAATGTATCTTAAAGCAGAAGACCGATTATTCTTGTGGCAACTTTGAAGAATCATTCCATTCCTCAGTTTTATTAGATTTAGCATCATCTTATATAGATAGAGTAGATCATATTATTCCCTATACTGGTGTTTTACCAGATAATTTTCCCTCCTCTAAAATATTAGGAAATAAAAGAGTGGAAAATATAGTAAATAAATATAAATTGTATAAAAAATTAAAGAAGAAATTCCTTTTACCTCTTACCTACTTATCACCAAGTCTAGAAGAAATCCAGGAAATAAGATTACAATTTCCTGAAAAAGAATTTATCATAAAACCGATCTTCGGATCAGGAGGTTATGGTATCGAAAAATTAAATAAGAGGAAAAGGGAACTTGACGATGAAAATTTTATTTTACAAGAATTCATCCCTGGAGAAAATGTTTCAACATCGGTATTATCAACTATTAAAGAAAGCAAGGCCATTATAAGTAGTAGACAATTATATGTTGAAGATTATGCTTCAAAAAATAGTTTCATATACGCCGGTAATGTTGCTCCTTATCCCGGGATAGATGTTAAATTCAATTCTGTTGCCCAGGAAGTAGTGAAAGAACTATCACTTATCGGTTCCAATGGAGTAGATATGATAATAAAGGACAATGATATTTACATAATAGAAGTAAATCCCCGTATTCAAGGTACCTTTGAATGTTCAGAATCTTCTTTAGGAATAAATATGATAGAGGCTCATGTTAAAGCCTGTCAAGGAGAATTAATTAATTGCCCTAAGCCTAATAAGTATACCTTAAAAAAAATTCTCTATGCCCCATATAAAACTAAAGTAGGAAACTTAAATAACCCTGGCGTGCACGATGTACCTTTAACCAATACCATTATAGAAAAAGGAGAGCCAATAGCAACTGTGATTCACGCAGCCAAAGATTTAGCTGAAGTCCAATATAAAGTTAATATAACTTCTAAACAGTTAAAAGAGAAATGGAGAAAGTGTTGATGGATTATAAATTGATGATTCCTATTGCTGTTAAAATGAAAACTATGGTGCCAATCACAATAAGTATGGTAGAAAGAATCATTGCTCCTGTTAAAACTAGAAATGCTTTTGCACGCCTATCAGGATCTTTAAGAAATTCCTCCAGAGGATCTTTACTCATTAAATCACCCTAATTAAATTTAGGTATTATTTATTCACTTTTATTAAAATAAATCTTTATTTTTAATAATAAATAATGATTTTAAATATATTGCTCCAATTCTATGCGGCTGATGATTGATTTTATTAGTTATATAGTTACTTTTTACCTAAGAAAAATGTATTGAGTGGTTGAAGGAAGTTTTTTTCTCAGTTTTTTCATATCATTCCGGTAAATAAATAGCGGATCATCACAATTTTCTATTTTAAGTATTTTGCATACCACTTTAGTCTCCATTATTCCTGAAATCTTATAACCAGAATTTTTAGAATTAATTTCAATATATATAGGTAGTTTAATTCTTCTTAGATCATCAGATTCTATAATTTCAGTTAAAAATTTGATTTCCTCATTATTAAAACGGTGCCTAATTCCATCTGAACCTACAACATGAGGTTTATCTTCTTGGATTAAATCTTGAAGCGTTTTTCTCCTTCTAGGGAGATGACGATTCAAAATTAAAATTTGTTTTTTCAATAAATGATGAGATCGATCATCTTCTCGCATAATATACCATCAATTAAATCACTTATTGATTATTTTTATATGATATAAATAACTTATAGTTATGTGGTGGTCTTGGTGGATATTGACTTGGAACAATGTCGGGAAAATGATAAAATAAAAGAAATCATTAGTAAGAGTCAGCTACCTATTAAATACATTAAATTATTGTTAAGACTTTCTGATGGAATATATCTGAATGCTATTAATTATAATGTACTCATTGAAAATCAAACCGTAAATATAGTTTTAATATCTTCTAAACCAGAAAATAAAACCGGTTTTTTCAACACCACTTCTTTATCCAACATTTTTTATAAATTTAGAGAAATGGAAAAGGAAAATTCTGAAATCAGAACTAAATGCCAGGTAAAAGACCAATTATTACATTTTATCATTAATATAAATGATTCCTGATTTAATTTGGGATTAATATGAATTCTAAAGAATATATGAATACTGTTAATGAATTAATGGATTTTAAAAGAGAAAATTTAGATTTAACGATTTCCTAAAAAACATTAATGGAATTAAAGAAAAAAAGAGAGAGTTTATTGGAACTTAAAGATGACGTTTCTAAGGAAATCCGAGCTATTGAATTAGATTGCCTCAATCGCCGGCATAATATTAATTTAGAACTAGAAATTAAGGAAAATGTACCCCGATCCAAAATTTTTTTTAATAAAAGTGATTCTATACCCCAACTACGCGCCCGGACTATGAAGAATCTGGAGGCAGAAAAAGATATGAAAATAAAGCCTTTGGAAGAAATTAAAAAAACTGTAGATAATAGCGTTGAAGAAATAGAAGATTTAATGATTGATATTTATATGGTTATAAAAAAGCAAGAACTATTCCCCAGTTCTAGGGGAAAATAAATTTAATAGTTTTTGAAATATTTATGTTTAATTTAAAACTTTAGAAAAAATATCTATTCTTTTTTACTGATATGGAATTTGGCTAATTAATTAAATTATAAAGCCTTATTATAAAGAAAAAAAGTTAAAATAGATTAATTAGTTAGATCTACTGGTAAAAGAATGGCCACACCTAATAAATCATCTTTTTCTATAGTGCCGGATAATGCAGCTACAAAAGTAGTATAATCTGCGGTGCGATCCATGCTGATAGGTAAGGGAGTTTCTTCTCCTGCAGCTATGGTATGTCCCAGACGATTAGTAGCATAACCACACATGTAAATAATATGACTCCCTGGAATAGCGATCTTTTTTATTTTAATAGGCTTAGCTTCTCCAGATTTAACTTCTACAGTCTCATCAGCTACGATGGCTCTTAGCTTACCAGATACCTCACCTAATTTAAAATCAACTAATGCATCACGGTATTTTTCTAATCCTTTTTTAACTTCACCTAATCTGGTTAATACTCTTACCATCACTCTCTCTCCATAGCTTTTTTAATCACTTTCAAGCGTACAAAATTTTCCCTTTCCATTTCTTCTAATCTCATTTCAATATGTTTAACTGTATTTTCTAGGCGAGGAATTATAATATTTTCCAGTGCATTTACTCTTCTTTTAGTAGATTCTATTTCAGCAGCTAATAGAATGATAGTTTTCTCAATTTCACCTAGCTCTATGATAAGAGAAAGCGATTCTTCAAATTTTTTGGCAGCTTCATCTAATTTAACTGAGGTATCAACAAAACCATAGCCTCTATCCACCATACTTCTCTGGGGAGAGCTGTATTCAACTACAGGGACCACGACCCCCATAATACTTCTAGAATCAATATCCATTTCTATTGATTCTTTGACTGATAAAGAGGCTTTATTAACAGCTAAGTCACCCATTATAATTTGAGCTTCAGTTAGATCATCAAAAGCTTCCTGAAGATTTTCTTCTACGATTTGCCGGGATCCTTTCACCCTTTCTAGGATATTAAAAAATTCCATGATCAACGCATTTCGCTTTTCTTTTAAAAGACTATAACCTTTAACCGCAAGTTTTTCCCTGTCTTTAAGCTTTAAAAGCTCCATCCTTGTAGGGTTAATCCCTTCAATCATTTCCTGTGCCATTTTATCCCTCTTAAAGAATTTAGGAAATGTTATTCTTCTTGGTAATTAGGAAGATATTTGGGTATGTGTTCTTCTCTAACTCTTTTTAGATCTGCAACCGGCAGCATACTCAATAGTTCCCATCCTAAATCAAGGGTTTCTTGAATAGATCTGTCTTGGTCCTTTCCTTGAGTGATGAATTGTTTTTCAAATTCATCCGCAAATTTTAAGAATTTTTGATCTCTTTCAGTTAAAGCTTCTTCACCAACCACAGCCATAAGATCCCTTAAATCTCTACCCTCAGCATATGCAGAATATAATTGATCTGAAACACCACTGTGATCTTCTCGGGTCCTTTCCTCACCAATACCTCCACTCATGAGTCGAGATAATGAAGGTAATACATCCACTGGAGGATAAATACCTTTACGATGCAGTTCCCTACTAAGCACCACCTGTCCTTCAGTTATATAACCCGTTAAATCAGGAATAGGGTGAGTAATATCATCCTGAGGCATGACCAGTATAGGCATTTGAGTAATAGAACCCTCTTTACCCATTAAACGGCCTGCTCTTTCATATAAACTGGATAAATCTGTGTACATATATCCCGGATAACCTCTTCTTCCAGGTACTTCCTCTCTGGCAGCGGAGATTTCACGTAAAGCTTCACAATAGTTAGTTAAATCAGTGAGAATAACCAGTACATGCATGTCATGTTCAAAAGCAAAATATTCGGCTGTGGTTAAAGCCATACGAGGAGTAATGATTCTTTCTATAGCTGGATCATCAGCCAAGTTCATGAAAACCGTTACTCTTTCCAGTGCACCGGTTTGTTCAAAATCCTTCATGAAATAGTTAGCTTCTTCGTGGGTAATACCCATGGCCACGAATATTACAGAAAACTCAGTTTCTTCAGCCAGTACTTTAGCCTGTCGAGCAATTTGGGCAGCCAATTCATTATGAGGTAAACCAGATCCAGAGAAGATAGGTAATTTCTGTCCCCTAACTAGAGTATTCATCCCATCAATGGTGGAAATACCAGTTTCAATAAATTCTGCTGGAAACTCCCGGGCCGAGGGATTCATAGGACTACCACTAATATCCAGTTCCTTTTCAGCGATTATTTCAGGACCTCCATCAATAGGTTTGCCTGTACCACCAAATATACGTCCCATCATATCCAATGAAACCCCAATTTTTGCAGTTTCACCTGTAAATCTAACTTTAGTAGTAGATATATCCAAATCACTGGTCCCTTCAAAAACTTGAACCACAGCCAAATCTTCTTTAACTTCTAGAACCTGACCTCGTCTATTCTCACCAGAAGGTGTTACTATTTCCACTATTTCACTGTAAGAAACTCCTTCCACCCCTTCCACAATCATTAGAGGGCCAGCAACTTCAGTGAGAGTGGTGTATTCCCTAGTTTTAATATTAATGTTCATTTTTACACCTCACTGCATTGTTTTACAATTTTATCCTGAATTTCTTTAATTTTAACCTCAAATTCGGCTTCAGGGATAAATTTCATTCTACCAATATCTTCTTTTACTTTTAAATTAATGATATCTTCAGAGGCAGCTCCTCTTTCCAATGCTTCGATGGCTTTATCCTGGAACATGAGTATGGTTTGCAGCATTTGATATTGTTTTTGAGGGGAACAATAAGTATCCACTTCATGGTAGGCGTTCTGTTGCAAGAAGTCTTCCCTGAGCATACGGGTGGTTTCTAAAGTAATTCTCTCCCTATCTGGTAGAGCATCAGGACCCACTAATTGTACAATTTCTTGCAGTTCAGATTCTTTTTGCAGTAAGACCATAGCTAAATCACGATTAGATCTCCATTCCGCATCTATATTCATCCACCAATTTTGCACACTATCCACATACAATGAATAACTCTGTAACCAATCAATAGATGGGAAGTGACGTTTATCAGCAAGAGAAGCATCCAATGCCCAGAATACCTTACATATACGTAAAGTGTTTTGAGTTACCGGTTCAGATAAGTCTCCACCTGGAGGTGAAACTGCTCCTACTACTGATACTGAGGATATTTTGTCTTCTGATCCCACCGTGGTCACACGACCTGCTCTTTCATAAAATTGAGCTAATCTAGAGGCTAAATATGCAGGATAACCTTCTTCTCCGGGCATTTCTTCCAGACGTCCAGATATTTCACGCATAGCTTCCGCCCATCTGGAAGTAGAATCTGCCATAAGTGCCACATCGTATCCTTGATCTCGGAAATATTCTGCAATGGTAATACCAGTATATACACACGCTTCCCTAGCTGCTACTGGCATGTTAGATGTATTAGCAATAAGCACCGTCCTATCCATTAAAGGTTTACCGCTTTTAGGATCTTCTAATTCTGGAAACTCCTTCAATACCTCAGTCATTTCGTTACCTCTTTCACCGCACCCTACATATACGATGATGTCAGCATCAGCCCATTTGGCTAATTGTTGCTGAGTTACAGTTTTACCAGACCCGAAAGGTCCAGGTATAGCTGCAGTACCACCTTTAGCTACTGGGAAAAATGTATCTTGTGCTCTTTGACCAGTTATAAGGGGTATGCCTGGATCAAGTTTTTCCTTGTAAGGTCTAAGTTTTCTCACCGGCCATTTTTGCATTAATTGAATTTTTTCTATACCGCTTTCAGTTTCAACTTCAGCAATGTCTTCTAATACAGTATATTGTCCCTGGGGGACTATACTTTTTAAAGTACCAGAAATATTAGGGGGTATCATAATCCTCTGTAAAACTGCAGAAGTTTCCTGGACTTCTCCAATTATATCTCCCCCTTCTACCTTAGCATCCACAGAAAGTAGGGGTTTGAAAGTCCATTTTTTATCTTTAGGTATAGAGGGAACATCTACCCCTCTTTCTATATAATCTCCGGATTCGATTTTTATAGTCTCCAAAGGCCTTTGAATACCATCAAATATAGAACCAATAATCCCCGGACCCAATTCTACAGAGAGGGGGCCTCCGGTACTTTCTACAATTTCTCCTGGTTTTATACCTGCCGTTTCTTCATAAACTTGAATGGTAGCGGTATCACCTTCAAGCTCAATAATCTCACCAATAAGCCTGTCTTCACCGACTTTAACCATTTCATACATTTGAGTTCCTTTCATCCCATCTGCGATGATAACAGGACCTGCTATTTTAATAATTTTTCCTTCTGTAATCATTTTACCATCTCAACCCCAATAACTCGTTTAATCAATTCCATCATCGGATCAGCGGTTCTTTCAGCAGAACCATATTTATCTGGAATTTCAATTATTATGGGCAGTGCACTAGATTTGGTGAATTTTTCAATAACCTCTCTTAGTTCATCACCTATTTTTTCAGTGATAATGATTATGGATGTATTTTCCTTAATCAATTTGGTTAAAGCTTCTTCAGCCTCCTCTGTTGTTTCAACTACGTAACCTTGTTTAATTCCTCCTAACCTGAAGCCAACTACAGTGTCAGCATCTGCTACCACGGCAATAGATGAAGTCATATTAACATCTCCTTTATTTTAGAGACTGGAAAACCAGCTTCTCTTTTGCCTCTAACGATAACTTTTAAATTCTTTATCTCAGCTTCTTTTTTACTTAAAAATCCGATCATCGGACCAGTTCCTAAAGGTTTTTTACGAGATAAAGTTTTCGCTGTTTTTGTTATGTATTCTGCTAAAGCAACTTCAAAGGGAGCTATAGAACCTGTTTTATTATATTCAGATAATACTTCCTCCAAATATGGCCCATAATCAGTACCTTCTAGTAAACTAATTATTCCCGGTACATTTTCCGCATCCATAAGATCCTTTAATTTCCAATCTCTAATTTGATATCCTTCCGAAACCAAATAAGAACTTATATCTTCATATTGCAGATCATCCATTTTAGCCCTTAGCACTATCTTCAGATTAGTTATATCTACCTGGGAACCTATATAAGAATATAATAATTCTTTATTTTCATCAGAATCATCTTCTAATGTTTTTAAAAGATTTTCAAAAAAATATTTATCTAAATTTGCTTCCAGCGGTAAAATCATTCCTGTTTTTTCATAATCAGGTAGAGCTTCTTCTAAAAGAGGATAATATTCTGTTTCCTCCAATTCCATGATCACATCATCGACTGATTCTGCTTCAACTAATTTTTCAAGCACATCAGTGATTTCACCAAAAGGAATTAATAATTCAGCGGTCTTTTCTGGGCCAAGATCTGATTCTTTAGCTGTGATTAATGTTTTAATATTCCGTATATCCCATTTTTTGAGTAATATGAGAAATATACTTTTTATGCTATCTGGAGCGATTCTGGCAACCAGATCATAGGTCTCAGCCAATTGCATATCCAGAGCTTTCTCCAGAGAATATTTATCCACATATTTTGCGTATTCGGGAAACCCGCGTAAATAGTTTTTAACTTCTTCTAGACTGTCTGAATCAAGTATTTCTGAAAGCTGTTTAGCAGTTATTAAGCGACCAATCCTAGCTCTTAATCTGGCGTTTGGATAAGCATAGGGAAACATAGAATAAACTGGTTTAACAGCGACTATTATTACAAAAGCTGCTAGAAGAGCTATAGCTATAAATAGAACCATCAAAAAAGATTCTAAGGAAGCGAAACCCATTGCTGTTATGGTTGGATTAATGGTATCTGGCATGGTGTATCTCCCCTATTATTCAAATAGAATCTTAGCCACTTCATACCGAAGAGTCTTTTTAAAACGTTCTATTCTAGCCTCAATGGTGTTGTTTACCTCTATTTCACCATTTTTGGTTTTAACTATGGCTCCTCCAATGATATTGATATTGTCACCAATTTCCAGGTTAGTTTTTTTATCGGTTTCTTTTTGAACTGTTGATTCAATATTGGATAAGGAATCCTTAATCTTGGCTACATCATCCTCTTTAAGTTGAACCACTAAGTCTCCCCCTCCAGCTTCTAAAGCTGCTTCAGTGATGATTTCTATGAGGGATTGTTTATATTCGGCAGATGATGTGAAAGCTATGTTTTTTAATTTCTCCTGGGCTTTATGGAAAGATTCTTCTATGAGTTCTTCTTTAGCCTCTAAATCAGATCTTCTTGCATTCATTTTAGCTTCTGAAATGATTTGCTGATATTTCATTTGAGATTGTTTTTTGGCCTCATCCAAGATTTTTTCTTTCTCCAAATGGGCCTTTTTTTCACCTGTTTCAATTATAGAATTTGCTTCTATTTCTGCCTTCTCAATGATAGCATTAGCCTCAGTTTCAGCTTCTTGAATAATGCTGGAGACAATTTTATCTGCCCCGGAGGTCATTTACTTATCCTCCTAAGATTCCACTGAATATGATTAACAATATAGCTATCAAGAAACCGTAAATAGCCTGAGTCTCTGGCAATGCACTGAACAGTATTCCCTGAGCAAACATGTCAGGATTTTCAGTTACTGCACCTACAGATGAAGAAGCTACCATACTTTGACCTAGACTGGAACCTAAACCAGCCAACCCCATAGCAGTACCTGCTGCTATAGCTACTATGCCTAATTCTACTGTTATAGTAGTTTCTGCGCCAAGGAATCCTCCGACTATTAATAATATGGCTATTAAAAAACCATAAATAGCCTGAGTCTCAGGCAAAGCACTAAAGAGAACACCCTGAGCAAACATCTCAGATTTCTCTGCCACCGCACCTACAGATGATGTTGCTACCATACTTTGACCTAAACTAGAACCTAATCCAGTAAAGCCTATGGCAATACCCGCAGCTACTGCCAGTAAAGCTGTACCCATTGTAATTTCAACCATTTTTTTTACCTCCAATTAATTTTAAGTTTTAGTGAATTTTCTTTTAGCTTGGAAAGTTTCAAAGCGAGACTTTCCCATTATAAAAAATTGAGTAAAGAATTCTACGTAATGTAAACGAAGAGAATTAATAAACGCACCTAAAGTTTGGAATATACCATTGACTATATGGCCAAATATAAAGATTATTGGGGCGAGAATTATGCCGATATAAGGTACCAAATCACCGATCAAACCTGCTAGAATATTTACAGTGATGGCTATACCCCCAGTTGCCATGGCTAAAGCAAGTAGCCTGGCATAGGATAATATGGTTCCTAAAAATCCGGAGATGTCCATTAAACCAAACAATCCATTAAATACAACTAGCATGATAAAGGCTACCGCAATTATGGCCCCGCCAATATAAATGGATCCAAATCCGGCTAGATAAGTTCCAGCTAGTAGGCCTACCCCTAAAACCATAATTAACCATACGATCTGACTACCTAATGCTTCCTTAATTTCTCCTCTTCTAAGATTATTGATGGCTCCTAAAACTAAACCAACAATGGTATAAACTATACCCACCAGTAGGGCCATTATTAAAATGTTTTGTGGCTGAGCAAAGGTATCTATTATTTCAATCACCGTGGGTAATTCCCATCCCAGAAATACAGGGAAGAAATCCCCGAGGAAAGAATTAGTTATCAGCCCCAAAATAGAAGCCCATATACCACTTACAATCATGATTATACCAAAATTTTTCATAGTTTCATTAACTTTTCCCATGCCTCTATATAGAATAGCTCCTACTAGAGAAATAACTATTCCATAACCGGCATCTGTAAGACAGAAGCCGAAGAAAAAGGGAAATACTAAGGCAACAAACACGGTTGGATCTATCTCATTATAATTTAAAGGTGAGTACATATCCACAAATAATTGGAATGGTCGGGCAAAACGAGGATTATCCAGTTTTACTGGTACATCATCGCCATCTGGATTTTCGATATCTACAACAGAATATCCTTCACTTGATTCTTTTATGATTTCTAATGCTTTATCTGCTTTTTTGGTTGGAACCCATGCTTCAAGCATCATTGTTTTATCAGTTTCACCGAATGAAGCGAAAATTTCATTTCTCTCTTTTTCGATTTCTAGTTCTTCTTTTAAAACCAGAAGATCTTCTTCCCATTCTTGGGCGACATGTTTAAGTTCATTTAAAACTTCTTTCCTCTCTTTTTTCAAGACCTCCAGTCTGGCTTTAGCTTGATCTATACTTTCTTTAGGTCTACCTGAAAGAGAAGAAATTTCATATCTTTCAAAATCTAACTGCTTTAAAAGTCGGGCAAGCTCTTCAGCGTGTTCATTGAGAGTTATGATTATAACTTTTAAATCAGTTTTAGATTCCCCCGAATCAGTATAAATCAATATTTCGTCGGTTATTTGAGCGTGTTCATCCTGAAACTTTTTAAAAGATTTAGTGGAAATTTCACCAGCTATAGCAGTAACATATTTAGATTGTTTAATATCATCAAAATCAATATCAAAATTTATTAATTTTTGAGGAAGATCAAGTGCAGAAATATTTTCATTTTTTTCAGCATCTATCTCCACTAATTTCTCTTCAATGATTTTGGTTTTAGTTTCCACTTTATCAAGTATAGTTTCAGCTTTTTCTAAAAGACTTTTGGCACCTAAATCTTCGACTTCCCTTTTTGAAGAGATTTCAGGACTTATGAAACTTTTAACCGTCTCTAAAAGTCCAGCACCCTCTGAAGCTACTGTTTCTAAGAAATCAAGAATTCCAGTAGTTTTCATTAAAAGAGATGATATTTTACCAGTATACTCGGTTACCTTGGATGGTCTTAGAATTTGTGCCCATTCAACGTCTTGTTGAATCCGCTCAGATATATCATGGATCTGTACAATGCCTTCTTCGTGCAAAGAGCGCACTGTTGAATCAGCATACTGTTCCAAAATTAAAATTTTAAGTTTATACATCCTTGCTGGCAAAAACATAACAGTCACTCTACAGTACACTTTTTACAATAATATCTGAGGCTTCATCAACCTTGCTTAAAGACTTTACCTTGATAGCTTTAACATTTTCTTTAGCCTGGATAATGATTTTATTGGCCTCTTTTTTGGCTTTGGACTCTGCATCAAAAATTAGCTCTTCCGATTCCTCACGAGCATCCTTTTTAGCAGTTTCCATCATTTCCATGGATTTTACCTTTGCCTCGTCAATCATTTGATCTGATTTTTCTTCTGCATCAGTAATTAACTGATCAGCATTATTTTCGGCTTTTTTAATCGTTGTAATAGCTTCCGATATCGTTATCATTTAATCACCATGGTTAAGCATAATCTAGTTTGAGGTATATTTATCTTTTACTATTTGATTCCCTAATAGCACAATTTAAAACATAATATAATGAGGGATTATAAACCTCCTAGCTGTCTATCCTCCTGACCATCATAATAAATTTCTTCCACATCGAAAAATTTCCTAAATTCAGGTTCTCGGACTTTTTCCTCATATACATGGGAAATTAAACCCGGTAACCGTCCTATCATAAAAATACCTGTTCCTGTTCTCCAATCAAATCCTAAATCAGATAGAATTCCTGAATTTGCGCCATCGATGTTCATTTTTATCCCTTTAGATTCAAAGATTACCTCTTGTATAGCCAGTGCTAACTGAGTATGTTTACCTATACAATCGTATTCTTGTGCTAATTTAATAATTTTAATGGCACGAGGATCTTCATAATGATAACGATGCCCGAAGCCAGGGATTTTAACATCTTCTTTTATATATTCATTAACAAAGTTCTGGGCCAAAGATTCCCAGTCATATTCAGGACCTGAATTTTGAATATAGTTTTGCAAGGCCTTCATAGACTCTTCTATGGCACCTGCATGATTCTTACCAAAAGCTAAAAGTCCTCCGGCAATACAAGCATGTACTTTGGATCCAGCAGAAGCCATGAGTCTGGCAGCTTGTGTACTCGGCGGAGTAACTCCATGATCACAAAATGAAACAAGAATTGCGCTTAACATTTTAGATTCCTTTTTTAAAGGCATTTCTCCTTTAATTAAAAGATAAACCATTTCAGAAAAAGAAATATTGCCAATAAGATCTTCTTGGGAATGTCCTCTAGTTATAATGTTGTTTGGTTCTACTCTAGTAATAGCAGTTCTCCATTTAGGCTTACCCACCGTGAATAGATTTTTTAATGACTCTTTTCCTATCGCCATTTATATACCCCCCTAAAAAATAGAAAGATAATGATATTTAAGTATAAACTACCCTTTTAAAGTTATTTTAGCCATTAATTAAATTATGATCAGAAATTAGCTTTTAAATATCCTAAAATTCTATGCTGGCTCTTCTAGGTTCTACACAACAACAAGGGCGCATGGAAAGAATTCTAACCCCGCTAGCCCTTTGTGGTCCAATATTCACAAATGAACCTAATGCTGTTACCGCACCACCCATTCCCAGTGGCCCAATATTAGACTGATTTATGGAATTAGTTAAATCTTCTTCCCATTTAGACTGCTGATTTAAATTTCCATAGGCCATGGCCTTTAACATTAAATTTGTAGCTTCAAAATGAGTCCTACCAATTCCAACAGCAGGAGTACAGGGAGTGCATCCTAAAATTGAAGCCTCTGATTTCAACCATGTTTGCACTTCCTCAAATACTTTTCTATTATCTCTCCTATGAAAAACCCTATAAGTCTTGGCCCGTATTTCTGGACCACCTCCCAACATTAATATATGGATTTTTACTTTATTACCACTTATTTTATCTACTGAGAAGGCCGGAGAAATTACTTTACCAGGATCATTAAACAATCCTTTACTCTGTTCAATTTGTTCAATATCACCGCCTTTAACTGCCATGGGACGGCCAGGAAGTTTTTGAAGACCTTTTTCAATACCATTAGAAATCTCATCCCAAAAATGAATTGGTATTGGAGCTTCATTACCTATCTCCACTAATACATGGGGAATTCCTGTATCATCACAAAGAGGAACTTTCTTATTTTGGGCGATTAAAGCATTTTCCAGTAAAATTTCTAGCACCCAAGCTGCATTTTCATTAGTTTCCTTTTCTATTGCATTTTGATAAGCCTGAATTTGATCTGATCGAAATGTAGTACTGGCTTCTATCAATGCTTCTTGTACTTTATAGGTGATGCTCATTATTTCCACTTATATAATCTCTAATTTTTATATCCACAAGATAATCTTAATTAAAGTTAATATTTTTGAAAAGATTAAGAATAATAATTAAATAGGTATATTCAGATCCTTGCTTCCCTGTTTTGAAATTATAGCCTGAGGATAGTAATCATTGATCATGGACTGTACCAGTGCCACTTGTCTGACTCGTTCTCTAGCCTGGTTCTTGGTGGTATCCCATCCATGGTGCTGGGCTATTGCCCCACCAGTTTTTAAATAAACCGGTGCGGTTACTCTAATAATATCTGGGACCTCATAATGGCGAATAAAACCTCCTGAAGATTTAGGATTTTCAGTATGTACATCTATGGCAATGTCTATAGCTCCTCTTATACTAGCCAACATCGGGATCTGTAAATCCCGTACTGGATTAAATGAATCTGCCCCTATATTCTCCAATAATAAAGCCGAAGCCGGATTTCCATGGCCGGTATGGGCGGATACTTTAAAATGAAGATTTTTAGGGATCTCTCCTTTTTCTCTCATTTGATTTAATATCCAAAGCAAACCTTCGTCATAGATAACCATTCCCCTAATACCCAGATTTGCTGCTCTTTTAACATCTTCAATAGCATATACCAGATTTTCATATCCCCTTAAACGATAACCAATTCGTACACCCTCTTTAGTGTGAACTGAAGCACTAGTATCATAAGTGGCTCTTGGTCCCACACTTAAAAATAATTCTATATTAGCATCTCGGGCCAAATCCCCCATTTCTTCTATTTCATGATCAGTGAGTAACATTATCCCTTTAGTCTGAGTAACCCGATGTATAATCAATTCGTAATCATCTATGGCACTAATTAAAGCCTGCAAAGTCTCCGGTCTTTGTATTCCAGGAACTTCAAAGCGGTATTGCGAACCATCATCAAATCTCTTTTTAGATTCTAGTGAATGCTTTCTAGAAGAAGTATTGATTCCAAGATTTTGTAGAAAGAGTGTAGTTTTATGCATTAACTCATCCCCTATAATTAGAATACATTTAAAAATAAAGTATTCTTTAATAAAACTTATTTAAAATACATTTAATAAAATTTAGTTATTCTTTTAGCTCTGATTAATTATATACGATTTTTTTAAAATGCCATTGCCTCCAAATATAGTTTAATTCTAAATGATAAAACCTATTCTAGTTCATTCTAAATTGGATAAATTTTTTTATAGATTTAAATTATTCACTAGTGATCCCATCTTCTGTGTCTCCAACTCATTTAAAATCTCCCAGTTTAGGTCTTTATGTTGTGGATTTAAGACCTGAAATTTATGCTTTATTTCTTTATGGGTAAGTGGATTATCAATATCTCCTGCAGGATTGAAAGTGATTATTTCAATATTAAAAGGTTTTAAAGCTATTTTTTTATTAATATTTGAATGATAAACAATTTTTATTCGAGAAGGCCTTTGGTATGGCTGAAAATTATCTAAGTTCTCATCAAACTCTATCATTATTTTATGAGTTAATTCTCTGATTTCTGGGGAAAGTTGATCATATGCTTTTACATCTTCTAATTTTATATCTCCTTTAGCTAATGCAATAGCTACAGAAACCGGTAAGCTTTGTCTAGTAGCTGCTGCTGTTTCCGGATAATGATTATCATGTTCAGCCGCAATTTTATAAGTATGGACTTTGATATTTTCAATCTGATCAATATTAATCTGTTTTACTTTAAATTCATTAAAAATGTGTAAAGCTGAATCAATAGCAGAATGCAAATGACGACAAACAGGATACTTCTTAAAATAAACATCTTTAATATGAAATTGGCCTAAAAGAGAATTCAGATCCGATTCTAATTCACTGAAATTAATATTTAAATTACACATACTATTTATAAATCCTTCCCGACCCTCAAAAATACTTGAAGGTCCTGTAAATCCATTTTGAGCCATAATAGCAGATCTTACACCTGATTGAGCTGCATGGCCAGCATGTAAATGTTTAGCCATTGTACCGGCATGATCTGATTCTAAAAGTCCGCAGGATTGGGATCCTGCCAAACCCAATGCATTTATAATATGTTCCTGATTTAAATCAAGAATTTTTGCTGCAGCAGCAGTTGAACCGAAGACTCCCAGGGTCCCGGTACTATGAAAACCTTGATTTCTATGATGAGGATTAAAAAGAATACCTAAAGCTATTTCCACTTCATAGCCTGTAATTATAGCTTCCAATAAATCTTGGCCAGTTTTATCATAATATTCGGTTAAGGCCAGAGCAGAAGTTATAATTGCACATCCTGGATGAACTTGAGCCAAAGCATGACCATCATCTAAGTCTAGAGCATGAGAGGAAATCCCGTTTAGAAAACAGGCTTCCATTAATCCCCCCTTCCCATGGCCCCAAATAGTAACTAATCCCGCTGAATCTTTATCTGTCTTTTGAATAGAATTCATTAGTCTGCATGCAGCTTGAGAACTTTTTTCCCTGGAGCCTCGAAGAGTTACTCCTAAATAATCTATCAAACAATATTTAGCTTTTTCAATGATATTAGGAGGTATTTCTTCCCAGTATAAATTTTCTATAAATGAGGCGAATGCTGAGCTGATCATTAATTATATGATAAGTAAAAAAATGAAATATATTTTACTATTCTATATTGAATTAAGTAAATCTGATTATCAATTTCAATAAAAAAGATGAAAAAATTAGGTTGATTCTCCCTTTAAACGTATCAATGGCTTGGATAAGTGGCGGCGGGCAGAAGGAGGAACCTCATAAAAGCCGGGTGTTATTTTCCTTCTTATTTTTTTACTGATCTTAGATTTTTCTCGAATTTTTTCTCCACAATGGGAACATTTAAATCCTTTATCTTTTCCTGCAGATTTCATACGTTTTCCGCAGATACATAAAGGGTTTTCTTCGAAGAATACCGGAGTCAAACTTTTTATCTTTATCTTTTCCAAATTCAATGTTCCCTGGGAACCTATTCCACCATATACTTCTACCTGGTCTCCTGGTTGCAATTTTTTTACTATTTTTCTAAACTCTTTAGTAGGCTCATAGGCTGCACATTCTATTATTCCAGAATCATCCTTAAGCTTGAAAAAAACATGTCCTCCTTCAATATACCAGGGAGTATCTTTAACTTCTCCGGAGACAATGTAACATCCATATTTTTGCATATTTTTTATTTCATTTATTTTTTGGAGATGAATATCAGTATGTTGATTGGTCTGGAAGATACAATAGCGCTCTATAGGTTCCTGAGTCTCTACTAAATAATGTGCCTTTAAAACAGCATCCGGAGTTTCACCACGAATACCATATAGAATAGGACAAGGAGTTTTAGGTGCTATAGCCATATATTTACCGTCTAAATTATCAAAAGTCTGCGGATAAGTTTTCTCATCCATTGAAATGACTGATTGATGGTTTATATTTCTCTTTTTACCATAATTTTCAGGTAAACGATAGGAAAGCAATTCAAATGTATAATCCTCTAAGGGGCACCCAATAGCAGCTAAGGCTCCAATGATCCCCCTACCATTTTTAAAAATATAGTATTCTGCATTTAGTTTTTGAATCATCGTTTTGGCATCTTCAATACTCATTATGTTCCTAATTGTATTAATAGCAAATGATTCTAATTCATCTGTAATCGGCCCTCTAAGAAAAACAACTCCTGGATTAGTATTCTCATTTTCTAAGCAAGATAAATCTTCCACTTTATTTAAAATAATATTTTTCACCTCTCCTATTTGAGAGATAGAATTTAATCTAAGCATAAAAGAAGTAGCCCCATTACCTCGGGTTTTAAACTTAGCAAATGGATTGAGACGTATTAGTCGAGGATAACTTGATACATGGTAACCATAATATTTAAGTTGCTCAATAATTACACATGTAATATAAGTAGTGCACATTCCCTCTGGGGAATCTGTGTCATCTATACCTACATGTAGTTCATACATATTACTTACCACCGGTGATGATATGATTAATACTGAAAGGGCTCATGTCCTTCAAGAAATTAATAATCTTTTAGCCAACCATGGATTTGAAACATCAGATATTTATGATCGAAGCTGTTTTGATATGGTTGCTAGAAAGAAGTTATTGCTTCTATTATTAAAGGTTTTAATTAATATTGACAGTATCAATGGTTTACAGGCTGATTCTATCAAAAAAGTTTCCCGTACTTTTTTAGGATCCCCCCTTATAGTGGGACTTAAATCTAAAACAGAATATTTGGAAGAAGACGTGGTTTACGAACGCCATGGTATTCCAGTTATTGCTCTAGAAACCTTAAAAAACATGATCATTGAAGGTTATTATCCGGAAGTGTTTGCAGATAGAGGCGGATATTACGTTCAAATAAATGGAGAAGCCTTAAAAGATCTTCGTCAAGAATATAATCTTTCTTTAAAAGACTTAGCTGATTTAGCCCATGTATCCCGAGAAACTATTTATAAATATGAACATGGATTAGTCAGAGCTTGTCCTGAAACTGCAATGATTTTGCAAGATATTTTAGACCTTAAAATTACCATTTCTATTGACTTATTCAAGGTTCCTGAGCAAGAATTTAATACTGATTCCCTGGAAAAAGGAAAAGATTCTGAAGCTAAATTATTGTTAAATTTAGGTTTTGGAGTTATACCCACACAAAAAACACCCTTTGATGCATTAACCACTATTAAAAAGGCCAATATTTCTAATAATCCTTTGATAACTAATCTAGATAAGAAGCGAAACCAGAAAACTTTAAATAAAATGGCAGTGAATTTAAAAGATCTCTCAATTGTAACTGGTTCAGATTCTGTCTTCATCATGGATCGTAAAAAAACTTTTGAATCTTTAGATGGAATCCCCGTGGTAAACAATTGGGAAATTGAAGAAATGGAAGCCCCAGGAGAATTAATTAAATTAATCAGGGAAAGAAAAGAATGTAGTTAAAAACATTCTTTTAATCGATTCCTTTTTAGTAGCTATTTTTTAATTTTAAGTTTTATTTTATTCCTTTAATAACAATCCGAAAGTTTCTTCTGCCTCTAATTGCGATGCAATACCAATTGTAACTGCATCAACATAATCACATGTTTTTAAGAATTGAAAAGCCTCAGTTGGGCTTAGAATTCCGGCAGCCAATACTTTTTTGGCTATTATAGTTTTATCCAATTCTTTTATCAAACTAGCAAGTTGATCCCTCTCCTCTTCTAGGAATTGGCTGGTATCCATTAGATAACCTAATCTATTAACTGGTAAGAGGTATATGTCAAAATCATTTAAAAGAGAGGATTCTAAAAGTGCCTGGGTGGTTTTAAAGGGAGTGTGAGTAACTAATCCCGGAATAGAATTTTGATTTTTTATTCCATCCAAGTATTCTCCCAAATCTTCCCATTCACCTTTATCTGTTATATTAGCATGGAGCAACATGGAAGTGGCTTCTAAAGAAGCTAAAGTTTCAATATCCGCTTCCTCAAAATCTGGACGTATAGTTCCCACTATCTCCATAGGGCATCCATCATCCTGGGCTAATTTTAAGGCTTTAATAACTGGATCATAAGGTAAAAGCTGAATTCCTTTGATACCCAGATTGAAAGATTTTTTAATAATGTTGGCCATGTTTTGTGGTTTTGAATAGAGATCTAATTGATATAATCGAGCCCGATGACCAAACTGAGCAGCACCAATAAATGGAGATGTGCCCAACAATATTTGAGGTAGTTTTTCATCATTTAGGGGGATATAATCTTGAAACATGATATTAGCCTTCTATTAATATATATTAAGTAACTAATAATTTTATTTTTCTGATGATTAAAATATAATGCTGCACTAATACTGATTACTTTCAGTTTTGAATTTTATTAACTCTTAAAATAGATATTTAAATAGGATTGTTAATATCAATAATCAGAGAAAATAAGCGGTGAAATTATGGATCAAAAAAAGGTAATTGTCGCGGATTCAATAAATGAAAAAGGAATTTCTGATCTTGAAGAGGTGGCCGATGTAACGGTTGATACCTCCATTACCCCAGAAGAACTGGTAAAAACAATAAAAGATTATGATGCTATTGTAGTTAGAAGCAGGACTAAAGTCACCCGAGAGGTAATTGAAGCTGCTCCTAAACTTAAAATTATTGCCCGAGCTGGTGTAGGTGTGGACAATGTTGATGTGGAGGCCGCCAATGAAAAGGGTATAATGGTAATTAATGCTCCAGAGTCAACATCAATTTCAGTAGCCGAACATACCATGGGTTTAATGATGTCTCTGGCACGTAAAATATCCCTGGCTGATAAATCAGTTAAAGAAGGAAAATGGGAAAAGAGTAAGTTCATGGGTATGGAATTGAATAATAAAATTTTAGGTATTGTGGGAATGGGTAGAATAGGATCCCAAGTAGTTAAAAGAGCTAAAGCATTTAATATGGATATTTTGGTTTACGATCCATATATTAGTGATGAAGCTGGCTTAGAAATGGGAGTTAGTGTAGTGGATCTTGAAACCCTGATCAGGCAATCAGATCTGATAACCCTCCATGTGCCTTTAACACCTGAAACCAGAAATTTAATATCTGCAGATGAATTAGAAATAATGAAAGACACTGCCTTCATAATTAACTGTTCCCGAGGAGGTATTGTTAATGAAGAAGCTCTTTATGATGCTTTAAAAAATAATAAAATAGGTGGAGCGGCTTTGGATGTTTTTACAGAAGAACCACCCCAAGATAGTCCTCTTTTTGAACTGGATAACCTAGTGGCCACTCCCCATATAGGAGCATCCACAGTTGAAGCACAAAGGGATGCGGCTTTGATTGTGGCAAACGAAATAATAACTGTTTTTCAGGACGGATCACCTCGAAATGTGTTGAACATGCCGGTTATGGATCCTAAAAATTTCCAACTCATGAAGCCCTATTTAGAGTTAGCTGAAAAAATGGGTAGTTTCATGATGCAGGCTACTTCAGGGAATATAAAAAATATGGATGTCACCTACTGTGGTGAACTAGCTGAAATGCCCCAGCACGATATTTTAACCCGCAGTATACTCCAAGTTATTTTAAATCCTATACTTACTGAGCCAGTTAATCTAGTTAATGCGCTCTCTATTGCTCAAAATAGGGGCATTGTTGTTACTGAAGGTAAAAGATTGGAATCAGAAGGATATAAATGTATTATCGAATTGGAAATTAAAACAGATGAAGATGTATTTTCCATTGACGGTACCTTTGTAGATGAACCTAAAATTATAAAAATTAATGGTTACTGGGTGGATGTTAAACCAGAAGGAAACATGTTTATTGCTAAATATCAAGACCTGCCAGGAACTATTGGTGCAATTGGTACCAAATTAGGTGAACATGAAATTAACATTGCCACCATGCAGGTAGGGCGTCGTGAAGCAGGCGGAGAAGCTATAATGGTTTTAAAGGTAGATCAAAGCGTCCCTCAGAGTGTTCTAGAGGAAGTTAAAAAAATGGATAATGTAGATGGCGCTGTTTCATTAGAATTTGATTAAATTTCTCAGAATGTTCTTAAAGAAAAATTAAAAAAACTATTCACTATTTATTATCCTTTAGGATATACTAAAAATTAATTTTTCTTTTAGAATAACAATATAGGAAATTTGCTAAAAAAAAATTAAACAACCTTAAAACTCACTTCTTCCCCTAAACTATTATAGGCCACCATACTCTCTAATGTATAGGGTTTGGCGATTATTATATGGAAAAAACCATTTTTTGCAAAGAAAATTAAATCATCTGAAGATGGTTGAGCAGAATAACCTGGATGAGAGTGAACCGATCCCACCGCTCCAGACATTGGAGGTAGCATAAAGATTTTCATTACTGCGCCTTCATTAGAGGTTTCACCAGGTAAAAAGATCAAACCATCAATATGCAATATTTGTTCTCTGATCTTTCCGGATAAAAGAGCTACAAATTCTCGGGGTGTAGCTTCTCGAGAAATTTGTATTATCTCATCCACCACTTCTTGATCTAAATGTACTTCCCTAAATTTTTGCTTATCGTTTCCAAAAAAAGCAGATAATATTCTGTCTATAAATTTCATAAGAAATCTTTATCCTTTAAAATTCTTTAATTCCATAATATTTTAAATTTAATTTAAATAAAAATAAGCTAAATCCAGTCCATATTTTCAAAAAATTCCTGATTAAATAGGGGCAAATCCCAATTGCTTATAATTTTTTTGCG
>PWMT01000153.1 GCA_003558085.1 Methanobacteriaceae archaeon | reverse complement strand
CTGGACTCGTAAATGGTGGGTACCAGTTGCCGGCCCACGATCTTACGCATTACTTCCCTTATCATATCGGTACTGATCATGTTACGTATGCCCAGTCGATTAGCCACTTCAAAGGCTATGGAGGAAGTTCCTACCCCTGATGCTCCCCCAATTAATATAATTAAAGGTTCTTTGCATTTTTTTATTCTCCTCCAGGCTAGATATTTTTCTGCCATCTCCGGGTCTTCTATCCTTAATTTCTCACTTACCAGCTTCACCATTTCATCAATGGTAATCACGTCAATATCTTCTTCTTTAAGGTGAGCTTCGATTTGAGCAGCGAAGGTGTATGCTTTGTTAGGGTCCATTTCAGCTCTAGTTAGTGATCTGGCCAGAACTCCCTTAGAAAAAGGCTCTGTATATTTTCTTCCACTTACTTCTCCTTGAACCATTATCATGGATTCTCACCTAAAAGAAATTAATCATGCAGTGTAAAATAGTTTCTACCCAATAATATACCTTTTCATCATCTTAATAAACTTAGTGCCTAGAATATTATAGTGATGAATTCATGCTCTATTAATTAATTTAAGATAGATAAAATTATCCTCAACCTATCATTTTTATAAATTTCGTAAACTAATAATTTCACTTTAATAGTTAAATCCTAAAACCAAAGCTTATACTGGATTAATTGCACTTAATTTCAATTTTAATAGTTAATCCTAAAAACCAATGATTACCAAGGATCAATTATCCTAAACTAATAACTTCTTTTTAATATTTAATCCTAAACCCAATGAATTTAACAGGATTATTCCTATAATTTCATTTTAATCTAAGTTAATGATTTCACAGTGGATGGGATGTTCTTCATTTTCTTCTTCTATGGTAATCAGGCAGGCGTAACCTTCTGTAAGTTGGCCTGGGTTTACGATCACTGTATCCTCAAGTTTATCGATGGCCTGGGATTCATGCACATGTCCACATATATTTAAATCTGGTTTATATTTCTGGATAATCTCTCTTATACTTTTACTACCTACATGATCACCTGAAGAGAGCTTATCTACCTGGGTTTGATAGGGTGGGGCATGGGTGATTAGTATCTTCACCTTCTCTTCCTTCATCCCTAACATTAGTTTATCTAGTTCCTCATAAATTTCTAACTCTCCAAATTCAATAGGAGTGTTAAAAGGGGTGGGATTGGAACCACCCAAACCACAAATCCCCATATTTTGTATATCCACTTTTTTACCATGCACGTTGATAGCTTGGCAGTTTTGCAGGCAGGAGTTAATATCTTGAGGATCGCAGTTCCCAGGAACAGCCACTACTGGGATTTTATAGGCACAGATTTCATTTAATAAGTCCTGGGCCAGTTCTGATGGTCCAAAATGGGTTATATCTCCACATATTACTATTAGATCTACTTTATTATCTTGTAGATAGTCATTTAAACCAGGGTGAATTTCACCATGCAGGTCACTTATAGCTAATATTTTCATCATAGACACCAAAATTAGATTAAATAAAGCGAAGAATAAATAGTTAATTTCAATAATCTTTAAAAAAAGAACCCATCTTTTTAAGTCCCTGTTTCAAGTTATCTCCTTGACCATAAAGAGCAATAACATTATCCTCCTCAAATTCAATGATCAGATTATTATCCTCAGCAATATCCTGCACTCTTTCTTCAGCTATAGGCTCTTTTAAGGTAATTCTAGCAGCAGTGAATCCTGGAGGAGCTCCTACTATAAATCTAGATTTCGTATCCTTGGGTTTATATAATTCTTCCCCTTTAGAAACTTTTTTAAGATTTTCCAACCATTCATTATAATATTCTGTGGATACTTCCTCAGCCATTTGAAGCAATTCATCCTGTAAGTAGTTTATAGAATCATTGATACGTTTTAACTCATTCATCATATCCGGATGGATGGGATCTTTTTTATAAAAATTAATAGAAGTTTTAAGAAGACTTAGTTCTTCGTTAATTGAAGTGGGAACATACACACCTTTCTTATTCAGGTCAGATAAAAGTTCAACCAATAAAAGCCAGGTTTGATCCAGCAAATTACTACTATTCATAAATGACCTTCCAGTATCTTCAGGGTGGTATGATTTACCTTTGCATCTGCCTCTTTTAATTCTTCTTGTATTTGTTGTACATTATCATATGAATTTAAAAATAAGACATGATTGCTTTCTGTTCCCCTTATATTCAAAATAGCGATTTCATCATCATCTTTTATTTCTTTATTTTCCAGTGATGCTTTATACTGAACAAAGGGGCCGTATTCATCCGGCAATTCATCATATGTAAATATTCCAACCAGAGTCGCTATAAACAAAAAAACACCTCGATAAGAAATATGTAATTTAAGTAAAATAAATTTAATGTTTAAAAAAAAAAATAAGAAAATAAGAGAATTGAAGTTTAATTCTCTTTTAATTAACATCCGAGTTTACTTTCATCTCCAGGGCTAAGCTTGGTCATGTGAACATCAGTGGTAAGGTCTTCCTTAGCTATTCCCATGGCAAAACCGAATAATTGGGCTAAGTGAAGCACGGGTATGTTAAATTCGTCCCCAAATTTATCTTTGATTTCTGCTTGTCCCACATCAAATTGTAGGTGACAGAAAGGACAAACATTAACTATGACATCTACACCTGCTTCTTGCATATTATATAATTTTTCCCGGGTGAAATCCAGTGCAACGTCCAGGTCTCGGGATCTTACTCCTCCACCTGCACCACAGCACATCATCTTGTCCTTGTAGGGAACAGATTTAGCCCCAGTTGATTCTACCAGTTCATCTAGTATGGTAGGTTTTTCTGGGCTGTCGATATTTAATACTTCGCTTGGTTTTAAAAAGTGGCAACCATAGTGTACTGCTACATTTAGATCATCTAAAGGTGTGTTGAATGCTTCACTGATTTTATCTAAGCCAACTTCATTGTAGAGTATCTCTGCAAAGTGTCTTACATTTACTTCACCTTTAAATTCTCTTCCTACCTCTGCAAGTACTTTATTAATTTTTTCTTTCATTTCTTCGTCTTCTTGTAACATGTGGTTGGATTCGAATAATGAACCGAAACATCCGTTACATTCAGTCATTATATCCATTCCCATGTCTTCAGCGATAGTTACATTTCTAGCAGCGATGGAAGCCCAGGTATTTTTATCAAAGGAACCAAACACTCCTGGTGCAGGACAGCATGATGCTCCTTCCATGTCTTTAAGGTCTATTCCGAGTTTTTCCATAATGACCCTGGTGGCTTTTTCTATACCAGGATATCGATTATTCATGATACATCCTAAGAAGTATGCAAATTCAGTCATTAAGATTCCTCCTGTTAATATTATTCTAATTCTCCTGTTTCAGGGTTATAACCTATTAAAGAATCGAAACCTGTTGCTTTGGTTATTTTTTGTACTTCTTCTAATGCTTCTGGGAACTGGTGAGTGGTTGGTGGTAATTCACCTATTCCTACCTGTTTTCTTAGTTCCTTAGTAGCATCATTGATAGGCACTCCATGACCGGTTTTTATAACAAATGAGCCTACCATTTTATGGGCCGGTCCCATGTATCCTGCTTGAGCAGCATGGTTTCTGACCAGTTTAACCACGTCTACAATTTTAACTTTACGTGGACATCTTTCCTGACAAGCATAACAGGTGGAGCACATCCAGATCTCTGGATCAGCCAATAATTCATCTTTCAATCCAATGTTCGCTTTTCTAATTAGTTGGCGTACACGGTAAGGAGTTCTCCTTCCAGATGGACAGGACCCGGTACAGGTACCGCATTGGAAACAGTATTCTAAGCTGTCTCCTCCTGCCTCTTTAACTTGTTGAGAGAATTCTTTGTTGATAACATCTCCTTTTAATAAATTTTCTTCTCGATTTAATAGAGTCATTTTTTCACTCCTTTCCTCTTTAGGTTTTTCTTTTTCAGCTTCATCTTGGGGTTCTGGTTCCTCTTCCACTTCCTCAGTTTCCTGAACACTTTCAGCTTCTTCCACTAATTCAGATTCCTCAGTAACCTCTTCAGTAGGTTCTTTAGAAATTTCTTCTTCAATTTCTATTTTAGTGGGTTCTGCTTCGCTCTTTTCAGTGCTCTTTGATTCTTCAACCTTTTCCTCAGCCATTTTTTTCTGAGTTTCAGGTGGACTTTCAGCAACTTTGGTTTCAGGAGGTTCTGATTTTTTCTCTTCAGCGGACTCTTCCTTTACCCCAGTTAAAAGACTTTTAAGGCGTTTTAATATGGACATTATTTTTACACACCTTGAAACATCACTGGTTATGCTAACCTCAGATTCTTTAATAGAGTGTACTATATAAGAGTATATAAATGTTGTGAAAATTGAACTTAGTGTAACCTTTTAGGTTACACTGGAGTTAGTTTTGGGGTTACTTTAATAATATTATAAACATACTGTTTCCACCCTAGAAATTTAACTACCATGGATAATAGTAGAATACTAATAGCATATTTCAACATAATCATTACACATATTACCCCCCACACACCCATCCTATAGGTAGAGATTAAATACCCCCCAAAAAAATTTATTATAAACCCTAAACAATACAAAGGAAATTATATTATGCCTGGTGAGATTTTAGAAATTAAGGTTCATGATGGCCCTGCAAGATCAGGGATTTATGCTAAAAAGGAGACACCTGCACTCCTATCCTTAAATGAATTATCCTCTTGTAGTGATCAGCCCATGCCCTATGATGTGCCCTGGGAATTAGCCCAGTGGTCCGTGGAAGAAACCTTAAAAAAGGCTGAAAAATGTGAAGCTGAATTTGCAGTGATACATGGAGCTAAATATATTGATTTGAGGATTAAATGTGCTCAGGAACTGGAAGCCCTCGGACACCAGGCTTTAATAGTAGCTAATGGTGACCAGTTAATGCAAAGACCTCGAGATCTGGTACAACTGATCTTAGAATTAAGAGAGAAGCTTAATCCAAATACTGCCCTATGCCTACCATTTGCTGAGGCTTACTCCTTACCTTTACTGGCTTATATGGGAGTGGACTTATTTCTCGATTCAATAGCTGAATATTATGCTTATCTAAATATTATAATGACTCCCGGTGCATCTTATCCTCTAGATCAATATCCCCTACTGGAATTGGATTTAGAGCAATTGATAGAATATAATAAAAAAACATTGGATCTGGTAATACGGGAGATTGTGGCTAATATAAAAAATGGTACCCTGCGCAACCTGGTTGAACAACGCTCCTGTGCATCAACCTCCACCATGTCTACCTTAAGAATTTTGGATAAAGAATATAGCTCTATACTAGAAAAATATACACCTATTCATTGAACTAGCTTTTAATTGCAGATAAGTTTAATAAAAGTAGAGCTTACTGGATGATCTGTTCATTTTAGTGAAGCTATAATCAGATAATGGTATGGTCCGGTATCTGTGATTTTATAGGTTTGAAAATTATAGGCAGCTAATGTTTTTACTATTTCTTCTGGATCTAAACGTGTCTCTAGTGGTGGTCCTGGAGTATCCTTTATTTTTTTAAAATCAACCACTACTAACTTACCCTCTGGTTTTAAAATACGTTTTAACTCCTGCATAGTAGTTTTTATTTCCTGGTTAGCTACCAGGCCGTGGAAAACGTTGCCCAAAAAATATATATCTACATAATTATCCTCTACAGGTATATGAGAGGTTATATCCGCTAATATAGGTTTAATATTAGAGATATTCCTAGATTTAATTTCTTGCTTTAAAAGATGCAATGATTTATCATAAATATCCACAGCGTAGACCTTTCCCGTATCCCCCACTATTTCTGCTGCTTCTAGAGATATAAAACCATCACCACATCCTGCATCCAGAAAAGTTTGACCTTCTTTTAAGCCAGCATTAGAGAGTACCTTTCCAGCATCAAGTATATCCCGGGTGGACTTGCCATGATGGGTATGTTTCTTTTTAGATTGCTGCATGATGAAACCCTCATAATTATATTTTTATTCTGAGGCATATAATTAGTCTGCCATGATAAGTATATGCTCAGAAAATAATAATGTATTAACTTATTTAGATAATACTATGAAATAGTAAATACAAATTTATGGTTTAGTATAGTAGTATAGACTAGTAATTACAGATTTATAGACTGGTGGCTATAATGATTGAAAAAATGGAAGTAAGTATGATCAATGAAAATATACACAATTTTAAAAAGGGAGAATTCGGAGTAGAAAGTATTAATATCAATGAAAAGAGAGGATTCATTGAAATTGTCTACACTACCCATGAAATAGGAGCCCGGCACGTTTTACTGCCTTTAGAAAATGTTGAAAAATGTGATTATATTATTAAAAATGATCCCACCAGTTCAGAATAAATATTTAAAACTGTTTTTAAAATAATAAGAACTGTATTTTCCCCATATTATTAGTTTATTTTAAATTACTTATTAAATTATATTTTAGTTCTAAGTAAAATGTTAAGAATGGTCTCTATTTATTTTAATAACTCTTCAGGAGCCCCTAATACTGTAACTAAATATTCTGCTTCCACGATATGTAACTGGGAAGGAATGATAATAGAATGTAAAGGACCTCCGAAATCTTCCTTTAATAAATTTTTTACTTTATCAGCCCGGATAAATGGTTTGGATGAACCTACTCGAGCTAAACCTATAGCTAAAGTATTTTCAGTGATTATATCCTCTTTTAAAATATCTTCAACTTGGAGCAGATAATCTAGGCCTTCATGCACCGTCATGTATCTCTGGGCGTGAGCCTGTATATCTAATAAAACCAGAGTATGGGCCTGATACTCTAAATTGTTTTTAATTAAATGATAAGGGGAATGAGGAAAATAATTATCCTCGGGGAAGGGTATAGTGGTTACCTTACCAAATTTATAGGGCTGCAGACCAGATATACCGGGAGCCGCAGAAATTATAGAAGAGGAATGAATAACTTGAGTAGGTATCCCTCTTTTTTTAGCTTGAATCATGATATCCGTATGTGTGGTTGCTATTAAAGGATCACCTGCACATAAAAAGGCAACATTAGTTTTTTTAGCCTCTTTTAATGGTAGTTCATCTTCTTCTACTTGTTCCCTGCTTAGTATCTCCACTTTTATATCCAGGATTTTCTCTAAAGTAGAAAGATTGGTCCCAAACAAGTGGGAAGTGTAAAATTCAGCATAAACCTTATTTGAAGTTTTTAAAGCTTCCCAACCTTTAAGGGATATGTCCTGTTCATCGTAAAGTCCTAAACCAATAAAATAAAGCATAATAAATCACCATTTCCTAGGAAAAAATATGATATAAGAGTTTTGATTAATGCCCCTTAGAGTAAAAATATTAACTTAATTAATGGATCAAAAAACCTATCCAATACTAAAATTATTATATCATTAATTTTAGGATTTAAAACGTATTAACCTTTTAACCCCCCCCTAAAATAACATCCACCCTATAGATAGGATAAGCTTAAGTTTCAACTATATTATTAACCGTACCCTTACTATACTAATTTTAAGTTAAGATCATCTATAATTTAGGGAAGAAGATAAAGATAATAATTAAATGGTGCCCCCATACTCCAACCTAAAATATCAAAACATGAGGGGGGGAGAGATAATATGTTAGCCTTGAAAGTGCCCAAGAAAATGGCTAATGATTTACGAGAATTTTTACTAAAAAATGAAGGGATAAACCTGGATTTTAAGATAAAATCTGATGAAAGATATGTTTACATTCCTTTACCAGAAAATTTTAATAAGGATCTTTTAAAGGATTTAGATCAAAGTTACCAGGATAAACTGGAACTAGTAGAAAGTGAATTTGAAATCTGGCATAAACATCCTCGAAGTATGCAAGAACAACTTAAAGACCGGATAGAACCCGAAACATTAGCCGATCTTAAGAAATCCTTTGATATTATAGGAGAGGTGGTTATCCTAGAAATACCAGAGGAACATCAAGATAATAAATATGATATTGGTCAGGCTGCTTTAGATTTTACTAGGAGAAGATCGGTGTATAGAAAAGATAGTGAAATAGAAGGGGTTCAAAGAACCAGGAAATTAGAATATTTAGCTGGTGAAGATAAAACCCATACCCTACACCAGGAGTATGGATGTAGATTGGCCTTGGATGTTAAACAAGTATATTTTAGTCCTCGCTTGGCCACAGAACGCCATCGCATCGCTTCTCAGGTAAAAGATGGGGAAACCATACTGGACATGTTTACAGGGGTGGGTCCCTTTTCTATTTTAATAGCAAAAGATAAAAAAGTGGAAATTTATGGGGTGGATATTAATCCCCAGGCCATCCATTATCTAAAAAAGAATATCCAGTTAAATAAGCTTCAAGGAAAAATCATCCCTATTCAAGGAGATGTAAAAGAGGTGGTAAAATCCAGAAAACTTAAAGTAGACCGGGTAATCATGAATTTACCTGGCCTGGCCT
>PWMT01000082.1 GCA_003558085.1 Methanobacteriaceae archaeon | reverse complement strand
GAAACATCACCAATAACAATACAGATCTTATTTTCATCCACCATAAAAAAATCATAAAAATCACCACCGACTTCCTTGGCCGGAAACATACTGGCATAAATATCAAACTCCTTTCTCCGGGGAAAGGGAGGGAATATTCGCGGTAGCATACTGGCCTGAATTCTGTTAGCAATTTGAAGTTCACTTTCTATCCTCTCTTTTTCAGCTGTTGTTTTCTGAAGATTATCCATATATTCCCTTAGATTAACGGTCATTTTATTGAAAGCAGCAGCAAGTTCTTCTAACTCATCACCAGAACGTATATCCAAAGAAGTATTTAAATCACCCGAGCTAATCAGGGCAGCTCCTTCTTTTAAAACCCCAATTGGGGTAGTAATTCGTTTAGAAATAAAAACAATTATACCAATTATAATAATTATAGCTACTACTTTGATAGCTCCTACATTTTTAACAAGGGCGGTAGCTTTTTCGATAAGTTCAGCTTCGTGGATAGCAATACCCAGAGACCAGCCAGGAGTATTGGGGATAGGGTTAAAAAGGGTCACCATCTTTGACCCATCGGGCCGTTTATATGAGAGGATTCCCGATTCACCACGAATCATTTTTTGTCCCACTGCTTCTAGCCCTTCATAGCCAAAGTCTTCTGCTTGTAAAAAATTCATCTCCATCCTTTCATCCTCATCAGGATCGGCAATTAGCAGTCCACTCTGTTCAACAACATAACCAAATCCTTTTTCTCCTATTGATATGGCTGCAACAATTTGAGAAAATCTATCCAATAACACTGTGGCACCCAGCAAACCAATCCTGTCTCCATCTTCATTAATTACAATACTGGCCACTACAAAAATCTCTTCCCCCGTTGAACGAGATACAATCGGGTTACTAATATAATCATCCCTGCCTTCCACAACTATAGCCTGAAAATAATCCCGGTCAAAAACATTCCCTTCGATCCCTTCATTTGTAATAAAATTGCCCTGTTTATCAGCAAAAAATAAAATTTCATAATCTTCTTTAATATATTCAGAACGACTAATTAAATCAGCTTTTATTTCATCCCAAGCACCTTTTTTAAGCGGTTTACGATTTGCTTCTGCTCTTACATCATATCTATATTCCTTTATCAAACTGCCAAGTTCAGCCGAACGGGCAACCAATATCTCCTGGCTGAGTTCTTTAGTAAGAGGAATAACTGTATTTTTAATCTGTATATAGTTAATAGTTCCCAATATTATAAAGAGTACTAATATGGGTACACCAAACCATAAAAGAATTTTTTTTCTGATAGAATTAATCAACGGTTTCCTTTCTTCTGATCTCATTTCCCATTCCCCTTTCAATCACAATAACCTGACTCAAAAAATCTAATCAAAAACCTTAGACAAAGTTAAAATATTTTGATTATTTTCTCGTTTATATTCCACATTATCCATAATTGTCTTTATCATATATATTCCTAATCCCCCGATTTGTCGGTATTCCAGAGAAAGATCTAAATCCGGTTCTTTTATTTCCAGTGGATTAAAAGCGACTCCTTTATCAATTAGTTTTAATATAAACATATTTTCTTCTTCAGAAAAATCATAAAATATTTCTATATCACCAACACCATCTTCATAAGCATAATTAATAATATTTACCATAGCTTCTTCACATACCAGCCGCAGCTTTTTCAGGAATTTATTTTTCCCATTGAAATTTTTATTTTTTATACCCTCCAGCACAAAATTTATCATCTGTTCAAGATTCTCCATTTTGGCTGCTTTCTTTAATTTTGGCATATTAATCATCCTCTTTTACTGGCCACTACTCTATTTATATAAAAAGATGTACCAGTAATCTCTGTTTTCCAATACCTGTTTCGTTTAAATGTGGTATAAATTTTTACTCATTGTATTCATCCTGTATAATTAAAAAATTATTTAAACCGACCATTTTCATAACTTCCAGAACTTCATCCTGAGGAGCTATAAGATATATATCAGCATTTTTACCAATTTTTTGTTTGGAAAATATAAGAGTTCTGACACCGGCACTGGCTATATATTCTAAGTTCTTTACAAAAAAGACCATTTCCTTTATATTCTTATCTGTTAGTTTTTTTAATTCCTCTAATAAACTATTTGCATTTGTTGCATCCAGTTGTCCTTCAAGTGTAATCTTAACAATTCCACCCTTTTCTTGAATATTAAATTCTAATTTAGCTTCCATTATCCATCACCCTCTATGTTTTTTTGACTTTATAATAATAAAATTAAACTACCTGGCAATTAAAATAACCGTTGATCTGGAACCCACCAATAATTCATTCTGATTTTCAAGTCTTTTTTCTTCTCCTTTTTCCCAGATATCTTCAGGAGATTCCATATCAGTATTAACAACTATATACCAATTCTTATCTTCCGGTAATTCAGGAAGCTCAAAACCATGCATTTCCCAGTGCATATTCATTGCTGAATAAATAAACTCATCTTCTCTGGTACCATATTTATTAGCAGGAGCAACAAACATAATTGCAAAAGTAAGAGAAGGATCTTCAAAATCAAATTCCCAGGCTTTAGTACCATGAAAAGAAATTTCAGGTAAACCTGTTTCATTATGTCCACTATCAAAATACTCTACTCTTAAAATAGGATGTTGTTTTCTAAAAGCAATCATTTTCTGAAAGTATCTAAAAATATCTTTGTTTTCTTTTACTAAATCCCAATTAAGCCAGGAAATTTCATTGTCCTGACAATAGGCATTATTATTACCAAACTGAGTATTACAAAATTCATCACCCGCTAAAAGCATAGGTACACCACGAGACAACATCAAAATTGTTACTGCATTTTTCATCTGTTTTCTCCGCAATTTAATTATTGCAGGATCATCTGTTGGTCCCTCATAACCACAGTTCCAGCTAAAATTATCATTTTCACCATCTTGATTATTTTCTAAATTTTTTGAGTTATGTTTTTCATTATATGAAGTTAAATCATTTAAAGTAAAACCATCGTGACAGGTAACAAAATTTATTGAAGAAGTTGGTCCTCTATCACTATAAAGATCAGGGGAACCTTGAAGTCTCTGAACTATTCCACCAACTACATCTCTATTACCTTGAATAAACTGCCTAACATCATCTCGAAATTTACCATTCCATTCAGCCCATCTACCCCAGGCGGGAAAAGAACCTACTTGATATAAGCCACCTGCATCCCAGGCTTCTGCAATCAATTTGCATTTTCCCAGTATAGGATCATGTGCAAGAGCTTCTAACAAAGGTGGGTTAGCCATTGGTACCCCATTTTGATCTCTTGATAATATTGAAGCTAAATCAAATCTAAAGCCATCTATATGATAATCTGCTGCCCAATATCTTAAACAATCAAGAATTTTATTTCTAACTACAGGATTATTACAATTAAGAGTGTTACCACAACCACTAAAATTATAATAATACCCTTCAGGAGTGAGCAAATAATAAGTCTTATTATCAATACCTTTATAAGAAATATAGGGTCCTTTTTCATTACCTTCAGCTGTATGATTAAAAACTACATCCAAAATAACTTCAATATCATTTTTGTGAAGAATTTTTATAAGGTTTTTTAGTTCATCAACTTCCATTCCGTATTTTCCTGTTGCAGCATAACCAACCTTGGGTGCAAAAAAATTCACTGCACTATATCCCCAATAATTAAATAATCTTTCTTGAGTTTCTTCATCAATTCTAGAATTTTCAAATTCATCAAATTCAAAAATAGGTAACAATTCTATACTATTTATTCCTAATTCTTTTAGATATGGAATTTTCTCTATGATTGCAGCAAAAGTTCCTGGATATTTTACATCTGATGAAGAATGGCGAGTAAGACTTCTAACATGTGCCTCATAAATAACTAAATCTTTCATATCTTTTTCTAAAGGCTTATCATCTTCCCAATCAAAATCATCAAAAATTATCCGAGAACGATATTGAAAAGAATTATTCCAATCTGGAACTTTTCCCCAAACTCCTCTACCTGAAACTGCTTTTGCATAAGGATCGAGCAAGATTTTTTCTTTATTAAAAAGATGTCCTAATTCCGAATTATAGGGACCATCCATGCGATACCCATACTCTAAATCTTCATAATCAATATCAAAAACTATCATATTAAATACATTTCCTATTCTGAATTCATCTGGAAAAGGAATAACTGCATAAGGTTTTTTTCCGTTTTTTTTATAAAATACAAGTTCACAAGAAGTAGCATGTTTAGAAAAGACAGAAAAATTTACCCCTCCAGGTACAATGGTCGCCCCAAATGGTAAAGGTTTCCCACGCCGAAACCTAATACCTTCATGTTCATGGGTAGGATAAATATCAATTCTTTCCATTTATTAGCCCTCCTTCTTAACATAAACAATAGCTTCAGGAATTGTCTCACAACTAGGCAATATATGACTAAAACCAGTCATTTCCATTACATCTTTGACCTCTTCCAACAAATTAACCATTACACCTTTTCCTCCAAGGGCTTTTAATTTTTTAGCAACTATTAATAAGACTCTCAACCCAGCACTTGACAGATATTTACACTTGCCCATATTGAAAACTAACCTACTATCTGAATCCACATGAACAATTATTTTTTCTTGAACCTCTTCTGCATTTGTACCATCAAGATCTCCTGATAATTTAATAATCTTAATACCCTCTTTTTGTTCAATCTTAATCTCCATACAAATCACCTTTCTCTCATCATTCTTTATAACTATTACTGCTCAACTGCAACCAACCTTACTTTTATTTTTGGTCGATAATCAACAGGAGGGATTTGTACTGTTAGTTTTTCAGCATCAAATCTTTTCCAAGGTTTATTATCAACCCAAACCTGTTCTATTTTAACAGAACCTTTTGGTAAAATATCAGGTTCTACTCTTAATATATTATCCTTAAATCCTCCTACTACTGGTTTAAAATATAAATCTAAAGGTTTTTTAGTATTTAACAAATTAGTATAAACCGCGGCAAGATAAGCCAGTTCAATTGAATGATAGCCACTCATAGAATGACTTCCTTTTAATCTTTCCGTACCTAATAAATAGGGAATTCCATTATTCAAAACATTAAAATATACTGATCCATCATCATGATCCAAAAAGTAATTATTATAAAACGCTGCTGATTCTCTTGCATATTTGAGATATTCATCTTTATTTAAGACACCATATAAAATTTGATATGCAAGTATTCCCTGTTCCTGCTGCCACCATGCTTTACGGTCATGCCAGGCAAAACGATGAAAACCTTCTCCATCACTTAAATTTCTTTCCATAACATCATACCAACCACAACGTTGTTTATCCATTCCCACTTCAGGCATTATTTTGGCAATTTTTACAGCAAATTCAACATATTCATCTTTATGAACATGATTATCTACCCTAATTAGATTCCAGGCAATCTTAAGATTATGTCCTATTACTCCTCTATTTTGTTGCCATCCCCAATCATTATCGTGACTCCAATCCTCATGAAACTTTTCCTGAACAAAAGGACTGTTTTCATAATCAGGAAAATATTTCGTTATTGTATCTGCAGTATCTTCTAGTAATTTGTAATATTTTTCTTCTCCAGTAGCAAGACATAAGTTAATTAAGTAAGCGGGAGCATGATCGCCAACAGAATTCCAGTTTTTACGTGCTTTATTAGGCCCCAGACTTTCACTTCTCGGATCCAGTAAAATTGGATCTATATGAGAAAAGTAACTACCCTTATCATCATCATGGTAAAATTTATCAAATAAATCAATAGTTAATTCAATATCTCTTAATATAGAATGCTCTCCTGTAATTCTATAGGTTTGTGTAGGACCAGCCAGAGCATAAATCTGTTCATACATTGGGATAGCATCATAGTCATCACCAAATTCTGATGTGAAAACTTTATGTTCCTGACCACCTGTCACATCAATCCCATGATACCAGTAAACAACATTTTCATCTACATCATAAAATTTCATATGTTCCTGCAAATATTTAGTTCCTTTTTCTGCTGCTTCTAAAAAAACATCTTTCCCGGTTAACATAAAAGCAGAAGCAAAACCATAAACCAATCGAGATATAGTATCTGTTTCCTGCCTATAATCACCTTTTTGAGCCCCTGTTAAAGCAAGAGCTGTTCTATATTCACCATAATCAATATTTTTTTTAAAACTACCAAACTGAGCAGTAATAAAAAAATCTGCTATAGCCTCTGCCTGTTTGCTCCACCAATCGGCCTCTTCAAATCTAAATTTTCCGATTTCTTTTCCTGGAAAATCAAGAACCTGAGCTTCAAAATTATAATAATCATCACTATCAGGATAAAAAATGCCATAAACAAAAACAAACTTTCCGGGTTTTAGCAGTTTTGTTATCTGTCCTGTACAATCCATATATGGCTCATTAAGATTTCTCAACATTCTTGCAAAAAGATTACTTCCAAATTTAATAGTATACACCCTACCATCACTTGTTTCTAAACTAAATTTATTTTCCCCATTAAAAGATTTAACATATCCAGCAATTGTATCAGAAAACTCAAAACTACTAATCTTCATTTTATAATCCCCTCACTTAAACGTTTTTTTGACCAAATCACTCTCCTTCAGACATCACTATTACCTAAAATTATAAAGCTAATTATCCTTTTAATAAAAACACTTATTTAATTAAAAGGTCAAATATTTTGAAAATTATTAATTTTAGAAATTTATTGGGGTGGTTTTTTTCTCAACAACATTAAATTTGACTCTTTTTAGTTACTTAAGGAATCCCATCACAATTTCACACATTTTTTGACAACTTGTTAATGTAATTCGGCATTTTTTTCTATATGTTTATATTATATCATGGTTTTTTAATATTACAATATTTTTTTCTTTTTTTTCCTCCTGGGCCTGCCCTTTTATTTTAATAAAAAGTCATTAATTATTCTCTCTATGCATTTCTTTCTCTTATCTGAAGAAAAATACAAATGCCCACTGTCTTGCAAGAGATGTGTTTCAACATTAGGCATTATTTCCTTAGCTCTTTTAATTACTTTTTCACCTGGAAATAGGACATCATTTTCCCCCGCTAGCAACAATGTAGGTGCCTGATAATTCTTTATATCTTCTTTTTCAATATTACTTGGCATATTAGGATTAACTTTAACATGATGAAAGCTTGTGCGAATCATCTCCAATGTCTCATTGTCAATCGGTTCACCATTAGTTGTCATAGGTAAAAATGCTTTCTCAAACCATTTTTCTTTCTTTGTTACCATGTACATCATCATTGGAATTCCCATGCTAAAAATAAGCTTTAATTTTGAAGCATTATATATACCTGCTGGTACAAGTAGTATTGCTTTTATAATCTTTTCAGGGGATATGCACATAAGCTTGGCCAATATACCTCCACCAAAAGATTCCCCTATACAGATAATTTTTTTAAATCCCAGGGAATTAATGACATCTGATGCCCATTCACCATATTCAAGTGAATTTGATGATAAAACCCTTTGATCACTTTTCCCTGGATGTCCAATGGTATCAGGTGCGTATATTAAATAATCTTCAATTAAATGCGAGTTCTGTTTTAATGAATATGCTGCAGTACTATTGCCTCCATGAAATAGCAAAATTGGCTTTGCATATGGATTTCCTACCTGTAAGATGTGGGTTTTTCCAAATCTTGTGTCCACAAAAACATCTTTATATTCTACTCCTAAACTCTCAACTTGTCGATCATATAAATCTTTTATTATTTTTTCTCCTTGCTTTGTTTTGTAAATTGTTTTCATTTCCTTTTCCCTCTTTCTAATTTTAAGACTGAGTTTTATTCTCATTTATACTCCTTCAAATAATTTTTTAATAATGTTCATTCTATAAAAGAAAAGTAGCTATAATTGTTAATCCCACCATTATAACATTGCTGATACTGTGCATGATCATTGGATAATACATACTATTAGTTTTTTCATAACAATCCCCATAAAACAGCCCCAGAGTAACTGACATTAAAACCTGGAATATGTCATAATGTAATTCAAAAGGAACAAAAGAGAAACCTACATGAGCCAGGCCGAAAATAGCTGCAGCAATTATATTAGCTGAACTAACCTTAAATTTTAAAAACCTGCCTTTTAAAACAAAAGCCAGCATAGTTATGGCAAATGCTCTGAATATCAGTTCCTCTGAAGGACCTGATAAGAAAAACTGAAAACCAAGCTGACCTATGATATTTGTTGGATTTAATGGATATCCAAAAGGCTGAAATGAACCAATTGAAATTGCCAGGAAATGACTTACTATTGAACCAATACCAAAAATTATAAAAAACTTTAAAACAAATATCAAATCTTTTATGTATAATTAAATAAAAAAGGACTAAAATGAAAATCATATGCAAATTATTTGGACATAATTACCCACTTATATCTCTTTGGGGACAAGTTAGAAATCCTATTGAAAAAGTCTTAAAAACCAAACACACATGCATTCGTT
>PWMT01000150.1 GCA_003558085.1 Methanobacteriaceae archaeon | reverse complement strand
TCCGGATTGAGGATATGGTGGAGAAACCATCTTTAAGGGAGGCTCCCTCTAATCTGGCCATTATGGGTCGATATGTATTGGAAAGTGAAATATTTGATTATATAGGGGAAACAAGTCCTGGTTTTGGGGGGGAGATACAACTAACCGACGCCTTGAGACTTTTAAATCAAATTTACGGTGTAATTTTCCAGGGGAGAACTTATGATATTGGAAATAAAGTGGAGTGGCTTAAGACCTCACTGGAATTTGGCTTAAAAGATCCGGATTCACAGGAGGATCTTCTAGAGTTCATGAGGAAGGTTATATAAACTGGATCATTATTCTTTTTCAAAGTTAAGCTATTTTTCACTTAAAAAAAAAATTCTTTAAAAATAAAGCAAAAAAAAAAGAAAGTATCCTTTTAAAAAAAATATTTGTTGTATTAATTTTTTATTAACTTTAACTATAATTTAAAACCATTTTTTTTCTTAAATTAGGGGATGTGGTATAATTTCTGCTGCCATTTCCAGGCTTTTTCAATGATTTCATGTAAATCCTTCCATTTAGGATTCCATTTTAAGTATTTTTTAGCCTTCCTGGAACTACCAATTAAAACTGCTGGATCTCCAGGTCGAGGCTCAGCTTCTATAGTTTTAATATCTCTTCTGGTTACATCTTGAGCTGTATTTATAACTTCCCTGACTGAAAAACCATTACCATTGCCTAAATTAAATATTTGGCTTTTTTCTTTATCTTCTAAGTACTGCAGTGCCTGGGCATGGGCTTCTGCCAGGTCACAGACATGAATGTAATCTCGAATACAGGTTCCATCCCGGGTGGGATAATCAGTGCCAAAAATATGCACTGCTTCTCTTTTTGATTCAGCTGCCTCTAAAACCAGGGGTATTAGATGGGTTTCTGGTTGATGCAATTCTCCTATTTCTCTTTGAGGATCAGCACCAGCTGCATTGAAATAGCGTAGTGAAATATAATTAAGATCATAGGCTTGGGAGTAATCTTTAAGGATATGTTCCACCATCAATTTGGATCGGCCATAAGGGTTTATAGGATTTAAGGGATGGTTTTCTTTAAGTGGTAATCTCTCGGGATTACCATATACTGCACAAGTGGAAGAGAAGATGAAGTTATTCACACCTAATTTAATCATATTATCCAGCAAATCCATCGTATTCTTTACATTATTGTGATAGTATTTCTGGGGATGGATAACTGATTCCCCTACGTTAGTAAAAGCTGCAAAGTGCATAACTGCCTGGATAGGATACTTACTCAAAATATACTGGATTAACTTGGTATCCTGAAGATCACCTTCGATAAATTTTCCCCATTTTACAAATTCCCGATGACCATAGCTAAGATTATCCAGGATAAGGGTTTCATATCCAATCTTATTCAACCATTTATTAACATGAGAGCCAATATATCCGGCTCCCCCTACTATAAGAATCATCATATCCTCCTTTTATTAGGGGTTTATTTTACTGAGAACCTTGACTATAATTTATTAGGTATCATTATCTTGCTGGAGAGTGAGAAAAACTTTTAGAGTATCAAAATATTATTTTACAAAAATAATATTTAATAGCATTCTATGGTTAACCTCTTTTATTTAGCACTTCCTAATGGTTAATTATTTAATTTTTTAAAGCCAATATTTTATTAACTAATATTCCCTAAACTTCTCTTGTGGAAGTCTAGATTAATGGAGGAATTTTTTTCTTCTATTTTTCTCGTGGAAATCTAAGGAGGAATTATTTGAAGAAGGAAACAGGAGTAATAGTAGCTATAATGGTTATAATGGTAGGGGTGATACTCTCTTCAGGATGTATTAATGATGAACCGGTAGAGGCGCCCTTCAATCATAGTGATGATCAGGATATTCTTCCATACTATGCCCGGGGAACTATGCCCTTATCTTTAAGGATAAGTCCACTAGTTAGAATATCTGCCTTTCATTCTGGAGGTGATCTTCATCCCTTCCCATAATTCTCTATTATTGAATTAAGTTCACCAAATTTTTTTCAAAGCAGAGCTTACTTCTTTTCGAACATATTGGTTAGGATCTTTCATGCTTTGGATTAAGGGTTCTACAGCTCTCTTATCACCAATTTTTCCTAGGGCCCAGGCTGCATATTGGCGTACATTATAATCTTGGTCTTGCAGTTTTTCTATTAAGGCAGGCACTGATTTTTTATCTGCAAAAAATCCTAGAGAAATGGCTGCTTCTTTTCGAACCTCGGAATTAGTATCTTCTAATTTTTCGATAAAGGGTTCGATGGCTTTTTTATCAGCTATAAACCCTAAAGCAGTGACTGCTTCTCTTCTAACTTGATGTTCAGGGTCATCTAATTTTTGGATTAAGGCTTGGATTGCTCGTTTATCACCTATCCTTCCCAGGGCCCAGGCTGCATATTGGCGTACACTGGATTCAGGATCTTCCAGTCTTTCTAATAAGGGACCTACCGCTCTTTCATTTTTTAGTTCACCTAAAGCCCAGGCAGCAGATTCCCGGATAGATGCATTATTGTTTTCTAATTCTTCAATAAATTTTTCTAAATCTTCCTTCACCATCTAACGCCCCCTACTAACTTATGCTTAGATGCCTTTTTACTAATCTTTATCCCTAATCATATTAAATTTTAGTCAAGATCATTATCCTTTTTAGGCTAAGATACTAAATTTATAAAAAAAATTACCTTTTTTTAATTTTATTGAGGATTAAGAATTAAACTATTAAAATTAACAGGGTTTTATTTCCCCTATAACTTTAAAAAATAGGATATTTTTTTTTCCTGCTTTCTATTCTCCATTATCTCTAGCGAGGCTCTAGTTTTTCTAATCCAGTTTAGTATTCTTCGAGCGTCTACTTGAGGGCCGTGTTTAGATTTATTTTGCGCTGATTCTTCCACTATTTCTAGAGCTTCATTTAAACTATATTTCAGATTCACTTGCCATTTAGAAAATTCCGTTAAGGATAATAAGATCAATTCTTCCTTTTCAGTGAAAACTCCCTGACCATATAGCATTGCCTCATTAGGAGGTATTTTCCTTATCAGTGTTTTCATCTATTTCTTCCTTAAAAATTTTTATGATATTATTTACTCTTTTTCTTTTCTTGGTTCTCAAATCAGGTCTGTAGTAATTTTCTAGAGAAGCTTGAAAATTATAATAGGGTATTGACTCTGTAATAGTTAAACTGGCTTTAAGTTCATCCCCTATTTGCAGGATACTCTTATTTTTTGTTTTAACTTGGCCCTGGATCACTTTATCTGCTATTATAGTTGATTTTTGCAATGATGACTCTAACTGTTCTAGAAACAAATTAAATTCAGTTAAGGAGAAAATTATTATCTCTTCTTCCTCTTCAAATAAGTGGAAATTATAGGAGATTAAATCTTTATCTTTAATTTTGACTAAAGCCTGCCTCATCCTATCACCAGTTAATAGCTAAGAAGGGACTATATTAAACCAGTTAACTAAGAGAGCAATTAAAAACTAATCCTAAGGACTAATGCCCTATTTAAGTAATATTGGTTTACAAACTAATATTATTATATATTCTGGACTTTTTAGCCTAAATTCTTTTAAATATATATACCATAATAATTAAAATAGTGCTTAAGTTTTATTTTAATCAATTTAGATTATAGGCAATTAAATAAGATATATTAAATTATTCAACATAGGTACTTCCCGTGTATATTAACTTTATAATCTCCCGCTATTAATTAAAGCCGGACTTTATAATCGTTAGGTGGGGGTATTAAGTATAAAGGTGATAGGTGCATGAAAAATTGGCGGAAAATTGTGGGTATTTTATCTTTATTCCTCATATTAGCACTAGGTTTAGCTTTTCTCTTTAATATAGGAACTACTCCTAGTGAAAGAGTAAATATATTACTATTAGGGGTTGATGCTCGAGTACCAGGACAAGCAGGAAATACAGACTCTATTAGTGTTCTATCTGTAGATAAAAAAACTCAAGAAATATCCTTGCTTTCCATACCTCGTGATACCCGGGTGGAAATTTCAGGGATAGGCACTGATAAGATCAACCATGCCTACCCTCAAGGGGGTATCGACACCACGGTAGAGACAGTGGAGAATTTTTTGGATATAAAGATTGATTATTATGTGCTAGTTAATTTCGATCAGTTCAAGGAGATAGTTGATACTGTAGGAGGTATCAACATGGAAGTGGAACCCCATGTTGCTGCCGCTGTTCCAGAATTAAGTGGAAAAGATGGTCAAAGTAGGTTAAATGGTGAAGAAGCTTTAGCATATGTTCGTTTCAGATTTGATGATGAAGGAGACCCGGGAAGGGTGAAAAGACATCAAAGAGCTATTCAGGCTATTATAAAGGAGGCTTTAAATCCAGCCAATATTATGGATGTGCCTGCCATTTTCAATCATGTAATGAAAAATGTTAAAACCAATGTCCCTCCCCTAGAAACAACAGTTATAAACATGTTAATTTCTGGAATTGACTTGGAAAATGCTCAAACAGCAATGGTACAAGGTGAATGGGCTAGAATAAATGGAATAGCATATTTAATACCGGATATGGATAAAACTGAGGCAATGGTTGTGGATCTAAGTTTAAGGGCTTAATCACATATTTCCACCTCCAGAATAAGATCTATTTACCATTATAATCCATATTTCATTATAAATAGCCTTAATTAGTAAAAAAATAGTAAATCCCTTATTATGGAGAATAAATTTTGCTATATGAATATATTTTTAACTAAAATTTTGCCAATTTACCCCTCATTTATCAAACCTTGCCCATTATTTTTTAGCAAAGAAATATTTTCTTTTTATTAGATTAATTAATTGTTTTAGAGCAGTGAATTATAATAGACTATAATTAGAATATATTAACTAGAGGTGATAATTCATGGCTCCTCACTGTGATACACTGGATGGTCCAGTGGTAACAGCCTGTCAGTTGGCTCTGGAGACCAATAATGTGAACCATGTTCTACCTTTTATAGAGGAAGAAGATGAGGAAGAGTTAATCCAGATATTTAACAAGACTATGAATGTGCGAAAACTGGGACCGGATATTGCTGAAATAGCTGATCTATGGTTTTTTGAAAATAGTGTGCGTCTGCATCGTTTAGGGGAAGGAAAACCTTATACTGGACTTAAACCTGCAGGTTTGGATTGGGGTCCGGTGGTTCCCCAGGCAGAAAGAGATTTCCAAGAGGGAAATCCAGATAAAACTATTGAATATTTAAAATTTGTACTAGAAGAGGTATTGGAGGATAAATTTTACCAGGCCTGGTCTTTAAAAGATAGAGATCCTAATAATGTTCCTGCTTCCCGAGAATACACCCAGGCCATGTTAGGTTATGTACTATTCTCTCAAAACTTGTACCGCCAGATGGACCATAATAAACATTAATCATTATTTTTTGGGGGAAATTAATAAAAATTCTTATCTAAAAGACCTATCTACATTTAAATGACGCTTACTTATCTTATTAATGGGGCTAACTTGTTTATTTGCAATTATTAATTCCACATAAATATTTTAGGTAAATAACATTTTAATACGGGTGGAAGCTTTTAAATTTTCTGATAAATGGACTAGTTATTAGTATCTTTATAAAATATAGTCTTAGATCACTCCTCAACCTTACCCACCGGGAAGAGGTAGATTGCAAATTCATCTTCACCATCCAGTCTTAAAAGTTCATCTAAATATTCCTGGTCGTAAGCTCCTATAGCGCAGGTACCGCATCTTATTGCTTCTACTGCTAGATAAAGGTTCTCTCCGGCATGTCCAGCATCTAGGGCAATCACTTTATGGGAATCTAAACCGTAACGCCACTCCATTCGGTAGGGAATGGTACTCCAGATAAAAGTCACTGCAGATTCACCAGCAAAATTCTGATGGAAGGTGGCTTCTATCATCTTTTCTTTTAAATTATCAGTTTTAAATTCCAGTAAAAGTTCATGGGTTAAAGGCAGGTATCGGTAAACACCTTCATCTACTCCATCAACATTAAAAATTGTAAGATAAGTTTCTAGGGTATGTCGGCAACCAGCCGAGGGCACCTGACGGAATGCATAGGCTCCAGCATATAAGCGTATACCCTGGGTGGCCCAGAGAAGGAATGATAACTCCATTAAAGATAGACTCTCATCAGTGAAGTTCCGATGACTTTTACGGTTTAAAATAGCGGAGGTTAATTTAAGATCATAAATTTCTTCCCAGTCAGCACTGATTAATTCTATTCTTTTTTGGCTGCGATCATAGGGTTTTTCTATAGGGGGTACTGGAACTCCCTGACTCTGATCAGTCTGGGAAAAATCAATTTCTTTGCGTATAGAATCTTTTAAAAAATTTCGGTAGCGCTGCATTAATTCTTGCTCATCTTTCTGCATCATTACACCCTCTAAACATATAATATAATTTACCGCCAGATATATCTTCATTTTTTATTTTTATATTGAATGAAACTAGGAGGATACCTCTTTTTTATATAATCTATAAGTCCTCTTTCTTCCAAATCGCTTATAACTTTATTTAGAAAAATTATTTCTCTTCGTAATTCATCTAATTGATTTTTGGTTACCTGGGCCCGGTGGCTCATTTTATGATATTCCTGTTCTAGTTTTTCATGTTTCTGTAATTTAAAATCTAATTTTTTATGTTCCCATTCCTCTAATCTTGACTGCAGTTCTTCTTTTTCTTGTCTTAGTTCACTTAAACGGTCCAGAGCCTGGGATAATTTTGCATTGACTCTGGCTATACCCTCTTGCTGGTAGTGTAATTTTTCTTCCAATTCTTTTATTAGCATGTCTTTATCCCTATCTTTTTCTAGGGATTCCTTATCATTTTTTAATGAATTAGAATCAGATTCCATGATCTATAACATCCTCATACTTTTTTAATTATTTATAAACAAATCTTTTTTTCATGATTAGGAATTAAAAAATTCTGATTTTTACCATCCCGGGATTATTAAACCAACTTTTAAGACTAATTGGTACTTAGTTCTAGTATTATATATACCATGATTTATATTATAATTTAATGATCATACTAAAAAAAAATGCTTAAAGTTATAGCTAATCTAAATTATATAAGTGATTTTGTGAGTTTAATAAATATTATAATAAATTATAAAAGCATAGGCCTACTATATCTTTTAAGGAATTAATGTTTATTAAATTTAAAAATATGACTAAAATTTATTACAATCAGCTTAAAGTTAATGCTAATAAAGGATAATCACGATCAAATAAGAAGAGCTATCAGAGTTTTTTAAAAAAGATTTTTTTTCTTGTAAAATAGTTTAAAAAAATCCGGTTAAACTATAAAGGGAAGAATTCTAGAAAAAAAAGTTTCCGATCTTCTTATAGTAAAAAATCAAATTAATAGATTTTAATATAAATAAAGCTCAATTTTTTTTTGGAGGGGTCTTTATAGTAAATGAAAGTTGGGGGAAATGCAGTGTCTGGAGATAATTCAGTTAATAAAAACAAGGAGTATATAGATAATCATCCCTTGGGGTCTATGTTTAAGTTGGCATTTGAAAATGCCCCAATAGCTATGACCTTAATAGACTTGAAGGGTAATTATGTTTTAGTTAACCAGTCTTTTGCTCAAATGTTAGGTTATAATATCGGGGAACTGATCCAGAAGAACTACATGGACATCACCCATCCTGATGATCTACCTAAAAATAAAAACTGGTTAGGTGATATTTTAGAGGGTAAAGATAAAAAAAATCATTATAAACTGCAAAAAAGATATTTAGATAAAAAAGGGGATATAGTCTGTGTAGAAGTAGTGGCACGTCTTATAAGGGATGAAAATGGTAAACCTTTATATTTTAATACCCAAGTTAGTGATATTTCTCCTATTAAGGAACAGGATGAACTGATACGCTTCCAGATTCGAGCCCTCTCCCAGGTCCATGATGCCGTGATAGCCATGGATAATTATAATAAGATAATCTATTGGAATAATGGTGCAGAAGAACTATATCAAGTAAAACTAAATGATGCTCTAGGTCAGAATGTGAATAACCTCTTCACTTATCAGTGGTGTCATCCTGAAGATGAATGGGATTACCAGCTACTCCTGGAAAAGTATGGTCAGTGGAGGGGGGAAAATATACATATCACCTCTTCGGGTCTAAAATTGATTGTAGAATCCACCATCAATATTCTAGAAAATGAGCACAAAGAAAAGGTAGGGGTTTTAGCAGTAATTCGGGATATAACTCAGCGAAAGAAGATTGAAATCGAGTTGCAGAAAAGTGAAAAGAATTATCGTAATATTTTAGAGCTGGCCCGCACTGGAGTTATCTTCATGGATAATAAAGGGAAAATCGAGTATATCAATAACCACTTCGCCCAGTTATTAGGTTATAAGAAAAAAAATCTTCTGGGAAGCAATTTCTTAGAATTATTGGATTTTAATCAACAACATAAATGCATCGGCTATCTTAGACATGTTAAAAATGATTTTAAAGGTTCGGTTGAGTTGAGTTTTAAAGTTAAAAGAGATCTCATCCGCCATTTTATGCTCAGTTTGAATGCGGTTATTGATGCCCAGGGACATCAT
>PWMT01000149.1 GCA_003558085.1 Methanobacteriaceae archaeon | reverse complement strand
TAATATTTCTTAAGTTAGTCTGGGCTAATTTGGTTATGGCCTGATAAAAGTTCACCACATTGTAAACTGCATTAAAAGGATCCACTACCTCATAAAAGATAACCCCATCTACTATAACTCCCGTGTTATCTTCAGTGATCACATCCTGGGGAGGTACATCTACTACCTGTTCTCTTAAATCAACTTTGGTAATGGTTTCTATGAAAGGAATTATAAATACCAAGCCGCTATCTGATATTCTCTGAAATTTCCCTAATCTCTCAATCACTCCTTTTTGATAAGGCCTTACTATTCTCAAACTCTTATAGGCCACTACAAAAAGTACAATAATTATTATACCAACGGTTAACCAATCCATATATTTATCCTCCTCATTTCTCTATTCCCGGTTCAAATGGTATATTTATCCTCCTCATTTCTCTATTCCCGGTTCAAATGGTCTTACTATTAACTTAACTCCTTTTATTTCATCTATATATACAAATTCTCCTTCTTTAATATTTTGATTGGATACGGCCCGCCAGGTATCACCTTCTACTTTCACTATACCTCCATTCTGTAGAGAAATCTCTTCCACTACGATACCTTTTTGACCAATTAAACGTTCTGAAGTTGCCTTTTTAGGTGATTCCTTGGTAATTCGTGTGGCGAATGGTCTGGAAATCAGTAATAATATTAAAGAAACTAATATAAAAGCTATAGATTGGATTAAACTATCAAATCCAAGATAACTTAAAATTGCAGCCACTGAGGCTCCTATTCCAAACCAGAGGATAAAAAAACCAGCAGTTAAAATTTCACCTATAAAGCATACTGCGGCTATGAATATCCATAATTGTACTTCACTCATTTAATTACCTGCCTAGGGAAGAATATTACTGGAAACTATATGGAAAATTATACTAAATAAATTATTATTTTATTAGAATTTATCTTTTATCCCAAGCCATTATTAATTGTATATATCTTAGCTTAAGGAAGAATTTTTAGCTAAAAATTCCTAAAACTTACCTCCTTTAATTAAAATTCTATTTTATTAAATAATTCTCTCATTTTATCTGTAAATTTTATATCTTCTCTATATTATCTGTAAATTCTATATCTGCATTACCTGCTGTGCAAAGGGGAATGGCGTTAATTAAATTATCTATTCGTTCATAGGGAATGCTTACAAATAATAGGTTAGCATCGAAATTTTGATGGCGGCGGGCAGTCCAGTCCCCCATGGTTAGATTAGTTTGACCTGTTATAACTGAATATGTGATGGCAGTGTGGCATAAGGCTCCTCCTAATTCTATTTTTGGTTGGAGGCCATCCCAATAGGTATCCAAGGTTATCAGTCGACAGGCTTGATCTGCATTACATTGAAACAATACCGTGTCCGGTCTTAGTTGAGCATCATGTAAAGGAGTTATCACAATTCTATCAGCTAAACTGGTGGGAACTGGTGCAGATAATTTATTTAATCTTTCCAAGGCTACAATGGAATGATAAAGCTTTTCTCCCTTAGTTAAAAAATTTTGAACTCTTCTTTTAGGTTCTCCACTGGGAATTTCACCTAAACCGCAGTGCCAGGTTCCTCCAGGACAATTACTAATATCCTGATCTATTACAAAAGATTCACCCTCCCCGGCTTCTTTTAAAGCTTTACATATAGCTATTTTACCTTGAAAATCATAATCCATTTTTTCATTAGTAAAAGAAATCGCTAATGGTTCTTTTTCCAGATCTAAAATATTTTTTAAAAGAGAAGACTGCTTTTCAACTTGCATAAAAATACACCCTTTACTTTAATCTGTTTAAGTTAGGATTTAAAATTACAAGTTTTACTCGAGATAGAACTTAGATCGAAAGGATTTAGAAATTTACTCCATTTTTCAAAAATTATTTTTATATTAATTTAAAAAGAATAAAATAAGAATATAATTTATAATAAGTTCAGCTAAAAAGAATTAACTGGGAATATAAACTTAAAAGGCATTTATATGACTTTAAACCACTCTGGAGATAAAATTTTGAAAATGAAACCTATAGGGGTAATACACTCTCCCTTCAAACAAAGATCTGATGCGCCTCATCAGGGTATTCATAGTGAAAAAACTAGTTATATTTTAATATTCGATGAATATAAGCCTGGTCTGGAGGGTATGAAAAAATACAGATATTTGATTATTCTCTACTGGTTAGATCAGGCTGAGAGAGATTTATTAAAAGTAGTGCCCCATGGGAGGAGTAAAAAAAGAGGAGTTTTCACTACTAGAGCTCCTAGCAGGCCAAATCCGGTGGGATTGGCAGTGGTGGAATTGTTAAACTTAACTGAAAATAAGTTAACGGTAAAAGGGTTGGATGCTATAGATGGTACACCTGTGATTGATATCAAGCCTTACTCCAAAGAGTTAGATTATAGGGATTAATTGTCCATTAGGTGGTAATTTAATAATCATAAATCGCCAACATCCCTTACAAAGGGTTCAATCTTACAATCACCTGTTCTTTCTTTGATTTCATCGGTGGTTATTTTCATAGTTTGTACTGGTTCTCTGCCACATAACTTGCTCATGGTATCCATAGTGGATTCAAAACCAGAACTTCCTAAAGTGCAGAAAAAGGCCACATATTTTAGTTGATCTCGGTATTCATATAAAAAAGTGCTCACCGGAACTGCTGGTTTAAAAGCCCATACTGGTGTTCCGATAATTACTAGATCATAATCATCAGGATTTTTTTCTAGATCTTTTATCTTGGTAAATTTATCTCTACTGGCTTGATAAGCAGATTTCAACCAACCTATAATACCTGATCTATTTTGAGTATCCTTTATTTCTTCCAAGTCACAGTTCAATTCTCGGGCAATTTCTTGAGCCACCTCTCTCGTATTACCGGTTCTAGAATAATAAACTACTAGTGTCTTCATAATAAATAAATAGGTCTAATTGAATATAAGTTATGTGCTGGTGAAAACCTATGGAAGAAAAAAATATTCCTGTTGAAGTTCAGGAAGAATACTTACAGGCATACCTAAAAGTTATGAATCTTTGGGGATTAGAACATCATTCAGAAGAAATAGAAAATAGTTGGGGAACTACTCATATTAATATCTGCGGTTCTAAAGATAATCATCCCTTGCTTCTGTTACATGCCGCTTCAATTAACTCAGCACAATGGTATGCCAATGTTAAAGCATGGAGTAAACATTTCCGATTAATAACGGTGGATACCTTAGGTGATTGTGGTTGGAGCCGGCCAAATCAAGACCTGGAAAATAAGACTCAATATAATAAGTGGTTAGTGGATCTAATAGATCAACTAGGTTTAGATAAACCCCATATCCTTGGACATGATTATGGGGGCTGGTTAGCTATGAATTTAGCTATTTCTAATCCAGAAATTTTAGATAAAATGGTATTATTAGCTCCGGCAGCATCCATAATTCCTTTAAACTTATCTACTAAAATTAATTGGAAAATGTCCGCCTTACCCTTTATATCTCCCTTATCGAAGACTTCAAGGTTGATTTCTAAAAATGATCTAGTGGAAAAGGAGTTTTTAGAGTTATTAGATGCTGCAAAAAGGTCTTGTAAATCTAAAATATTATATCCTTCAGTTTTTAGTGACCTGGAATTATTAAATATTAGTAACCCCACCTTACTTTTAATTGGTGATCAGGATAAAATGTATTCTCCTTTAAAGGCAGTGAATAGGGCTAGGGAATTTATTCCCAATCTTAAATCTGAGATAATTATCAATACGGGGCATTTTCTTAATCTAGAACAGCCAGAAGTGGTCAATTCTAAAGTCATAAATTTTTTAAAATCAGATTAATCTTATATCATACTTGGATGGACTTTAAAACTTCTATATTGAATCTTAATTTTTTCACACTAAATCTACGAAGCACTGCTTTTTACAATTAGATCAAGATTAAATAGGCTTTTAATCACAATTTACTGCAATTTATTTTAAGGATTATCTTAACCCCCTTAAAGAAATCTTAAAAAGTATTAAGATAAGAATTAACTTAGAGCACGATCATAAATAAGCCATAAATAGTAATGGTGTTTCCTATGAAGGAAAATCTAGAAACTAATAAAGAAAAAGCCAGTTACTGGACTAAAAAAGGAAACGAACATTTTTTATTAGGGGAATATAGGCAAGCTCTTTTCTCCTATGATAGAGCATTGGAATTGGATTCTGAAAATAGTAAAATATGGGATAATCGAGGTGTGGTACTGGCTAAGCTGAACTTACACCAGCAGGCCATCGAATCCTTTGAAATTGCCCTGGAATTTGAACCAGATAATGCCCAGGCCTGGTCCAATATGGGAATATCTCTAGCAGCAAATCGTAAATTTGAAGAGGCCTTAAACTGTTTTGATCGAGCTATAGAAATAAACCCAGATTATGATGAAGCCTGGAATAATAAAGGAACCGCCCTTTTTACCATGGGTCGTTATGAGGAAGCTTTAGCCCATTTCCAAGAAACTTTAATAATTAATCCGGATAATCCTCGGGCTTTAGCAGGTAAAGGATCAGCTTTAAGATTTTTAGAACGATACGAAGAGGCAGCTGAAGTATTAAAAAAATTTATTGCTATAGCACCGCCTGAATTATTATATCTTCAAGAAGAAGCCTGGGCCATGTTACTAGAGATTCAGTTGGCTTTAAAAAGAGAAAAAGAATCAAATTAAGTTTTTTTTTAAACACTATTTTTATATTAAATTTTTACCTTACTAATTATGGATTAAAAACATCTTAAGAAGATTTAACATGGGAAGGTAAATGTTCCAGATCTTTAATTTCTTGATCTAGGAAATAACCAACAACAGTCCTTATAGTTACGGTGATAGCTAATATAGTTATTTCAAATAAACCGGGATCTAGAATGCTGGCGATTAAATCCGCGGCAATGAAAAATTCCAAGCCTAAAACAATCTTAGAGGTAAAATCGATTCTGATAAATTTATAATAATATTCAGCGGTACGGGTAACTTCCCGATATAAAAAGGTAAAAATAGCCCTTAAACCACCATAAATAATAATTATACTGCCTAAAATAGCGAATAAGCTAGAAAAGAAAACTAAAATACTGAAAATTAAATCATTCACTAAATTCACCTTTTCTAATGGTATATATGATGATATAGGATATAAATATTATTATTTAATCTCTAATTTTCTTCATTTAAAGTTAAAGTAATCCTCCCTGAATTTTTCCTAGAAAGGAGAGCTTTATATTTACTTCTTGAAAATAGAATTTTTTAGGGAGGAATACCATATATTATTATAATAATAACTAAGGGGAATTTTTATGGTTAAATACAGGTGCACGGTTTGTAACTATGTCTATGATGAAGAAAAAGAAAAAACCAAGTTCAGGGATTTGCCTGAAAATTGGAGATGTCCGGTCTGTAATGCTGCAAAAAATGCTTTCGTAGAATTAGATCGAGATATAAAAGCCACAATTAAGGGTAAAACTACAGTTTCTGATGTTATGGTTGAGCAGATGGTAGAATGGGGTGTTAAGTATGTATTTGGAATTCCTGGTACATCTTCTTTAGGTGTGGTTGATGCACTGCGGAAAAATGATCGTATTAAATACTTCCAAGTAAGACATGAACAAAGTGCAGCCTTTATGGCATCCGCTTATGGAAAACTAACTGGAAATATAGCTGGATGTCTAACAGTAGCTGGTCCTGGGGCTACTAACTTGGTCACTGGATTATATGATGCTAAATTAGACTATGCTCCAGTACTGGCTTTAACCGGTCAGGTGGAAAGATATAGGATAGGAACTGATGCAACTCAGGAAATTGATCAGCATTCCTTCTTTGAACCCATATGTGTATTTAATAAAACTGTGATGTCTAAAGATCAATCCACTTCTCTAGTGACCCAGGCCATTAAACATGCTTTAATGGAAAGAGGGGTTTCTCATATAGGCATACCCAATGATATCCAAAAATTACCCTTCGAAACCAAAATTAAATCATTTGAAGGTAATCTTGCCAACCGGGCCACCTTACCTTCTAAAAAACTCTTAAAGAATGCAGTTGAAATCATTGATAATTCTAATCGGCCAGTAATTATTGCTGGGTTTGGTGCTAGAGGTCAAGGAAATAATCTAATTGAACTAGCAGAGAAAATAAATTCTCCAATTATAACTACTTTTAGGGCAAAAGGGATTATTGATGAAGACCACCCATTTTACATGGGTTGTCATGGATCTATAGGTTCCACTGCAGCTTCTAAACTGGTGGAAAACTCTGATCTATTGATTATTATAGGGTCATCTTTCTCAGATCTAACCCAGATACCGGAAAAAAGAACAGTTCAAATTGACATTGACCCCTTGATGATAGCCAAAAAATATCCTGTGGAAGTGGGTCTGGTGGGAAACAGTGCTGAGATATTACCTCACTTGCTTAAACTAGTGAATAAACGGGATGATGATGCATATCGTAAGGAAATGAATAATTTAAAAAAAGAGTGGTTAGCTTTACTGGAAGAAGAGACCTTAAAGGATATGAGTCCTATAAGACCTCAGTATATTATCCATTTGCTTAATCAGAAAATTGCTCCTAATGCCATAATCGCGGTAGATGTGGGTGAAAATTCTTGGTGGGTAGGACGTAATTTCTGGATGAGAAAAGAACAGGATATTTTACTTTCAGGAAACTTACTATCTATGGGTTTTGGTCTTCCTGCAGCATTAGCATCACAAATAACATATCCTGATCGTCAAGTGATATGTATAACTGGTGATGGTGGTTTTTCCATGGTTATGGGTGAATTTTTAACGGCAGTTAAATATGATATCCCTGTAAAAGTGTTTTTAATGAACAATAAACAATTAGGGATGATTATGCAGGAACAAAAAGTGGAAAATTATCCTAACTGGCAGACCGAACTCCAAGACTGTGATTATGCAGGTTTCGCTGAAAATTGTGGGGGAATCGGTATTAAGGTTAGAGAACCAGAAATGCTTGAATCAGCTATCAATAAGGCTTTAAAATTGAAAAAACCTGTTCTGGTTGATATTGACACTGATCCTAGGAGATTTATATAACTAAATTTATTAGTCTTTGGGACTATAAAGAAATAAAAGAAGGGATAAATCATGTCTGATGAACCAGGTAATATTAGAACTAAGGTTGCTGATTCTAAAGAAAATCGTCAAAAATGTATCTGTCGATTATGTGATAGTTACCCCCATGATTGTGAGGGGGAGTTATTATTTTGTGGTAGCAATGCCAGTAAATGTGAAATAAATACTAAAACTTGTCTTTGTTATAAGTGTCCGGTGTATAAGGAATACAATTTAAAGGGAATATACTATTGTGATAAAGTAGCTCAAACAGATGAAAATATTCTTATCCGCAAAAAGAAGTCCGAAGAAGATCCTTCTTTTTATCAGAAAATGCTAAATTTAAAGGAAGAGAGTGTAGGTGGTAAGAGCATCTTAGGGTCCATGGGATCATTGAAAAGATTTCCCTTCTCTCTAGATGATATTTATCTGGTACCAGCACAGGTTAATCATTTCCCTTTAAATCAGGAAGAACCAGTAGATACTGAGGTATACTTGGGACCCCAGGCCAAAAAACCTTTAAAAATCAAATCTCCTATTATGATTTCAGGGATGAGTTTTGGTGCTGTATCCAAAAAGGTTCGATTAGTGATTTCCACCACTGCAGATAAATTAAATATTGCCTTTAGTTCAGGAGAAGGTGGATTAATAGCTGAAGAAAAGAATATTGGATCAAATTATCGTATAGTGCAGTATGCAACAGGAAGATATGGTATATATGAAGATATACTTAAATCAGCAGCAGCAGTTGAAATAAGATTTGGTCAAGGTGCTTATCCTGGTAAAGGAAGTTATTTACCTGCGGATAAGATAACCGAAGAAATAGCCAAGACTAGGAATTTAAAAGAGGATGAAGCATCTTATTCTCCAGCTCGACATCCAGATATAGAAAACTGCCAATCTATTAAAGAAAAAGTTTCCTGGCTGCGAGATATAACAGAGGGAGCACCAATTGGAGCAAAAATAGCTTGTGGGGATGTTAAATCAGATGTAAAAGTATTATGTAAGGCTGGTGTTGATTTTATTGCTCTTGATGGTTTTAGTGGTGCTACAGGTGCTACTAATTTATATGTCAGGGAAAATGTGGGGCTACCTATATTCACCGCCCTACCCCTTGCTCATCAAACCCTGGAAGAACTGAAAAGCAGAGATAAAATATCCCTTATAGCTGGAGGAGGTCTTCGAAGTTCAGCAGATTATACGAAATGTTTATCTTTAGGTGCGGATGCAGTATATATCGGTACAGCTGCTCTTATTGCTATTAACTGTCAACAGTATAGGATCTGCTACACCGGACTATGTCCCACAGGAATTACTACACATGATGAAAAATTAATGGAGCAATTAGATTTTGATCAAGGAGTTTCAAAATTATCTAATTATATTCAGTTAGCTACTGAAGAAATTGCTAATTTAACTCGTATCATGGGCAAAAATGATGTAAATCAGCTTTCTTTAGATAATATCATTTCTGCAAACCGAGACATGTCCCGGGCAACAGGTGTTAGATGGATAAATGGCGAATATTTATAAATTTACCCCATTTTTTTTTTAAGATAGGTAGTTGATGGCGATGAGCAATTAATTAAAATTT
>PWMT01000103.1 GCA_003558085.1 Methanobacteriaceae archaeon | reverse complement strand
TATGTTAATCTCTAATCAGGAAATAATAAAAAATCTAGAAGGTATAGCTGAAGTCATTACATAAGCCGGTGCTGCTGAATAGTGGAACAACACATAATGCAATCCAGAATAAGGAAGCATGATACCAATATTATGCAAATCAGGAGCTACTGAAGGGGCTAAAAAATAATCATCACTCTTTTTCAGCACCACTACAGGCCGTCTTCTAGAGGTCAAGGTTTTTTCTTCTAAGGACGATACCTCAGCGAAAGTCTTAACTGTATCCACATCTGGACACATACAGGCAAAGGGTTGATTAAAACGTCCTAATCTTTTTCTCAATTTTTCCACTACTTTTTCCTGCTCCACCGAACATACCAGGTGGGTTCCACCTATACCTTTCATAGCCAGTATTTTACCATCATCAAGAAGATTTACAGCTTCTTTTAAAGGATTTTCTAGCTCCAATCTTTTATTTTTATATAGATAAACTGAAGGACCACAGATAGGACAACAAGTAGCTTCTGCATGATAACGTCTATCTTCAGGATCTGTATATTCTATCTGGCAGGAAGGACATAATGGAAACTCTTCCATACTAGTTCTTTCTCTATCATAGGGAATGGATTTAATAACTGTAAAACGTGGTCCGCAATCTGTACAGGCAGTGAAAGGGTAATCATATCTTCTATTTTTAGGACTCTTTATTTCAGTTAAACAGGCATTACAAATAGCTACATCTGCGGGTATCACTGATGATCCTGAAAAGTTAGTTGAACTTTCCAATATTTTAAAATCAGTATATGATGGAGAAGAATTCTCTAACCAGTCTAATTTAAGAGAAGATATTTTAGATATAGGAGGTTTTTTATGGTTTAATTCTTTTACAAATTTCTTTATTTCTTTTTTTTCTCCATTTAAAACAATCTCTACTATATTTCCAAGATTACGTACATAACCTGTAAGTTTCATATTTTTAGCTAGCCGATATACTGTGGGTCTAAAACCTACTCCTTGCACTATTCCTTGCACAAATATGCGGGCGCTTACCAATTATTACACCTCTTATCTTAGCTAATCAATTAGGGAATTATAAATTTATAAAAGAAGTTTAAGCTACTTTTTATATCCCAGGTAATATTTAAGATCAAGTGGAAGTCATTTAAATTACAAAAAAATTGTCTTCTAAACATGGGTTTCAAGTGTATATTTATCACTCTTTTTAAATATCCCTCCTTATATATTCATCTAGGATAGGTGATAACTAATGAGGCAAATTTTAGAAAAACTCTTAAAAGGTGAGATTTCTCTGGAGAGCGCTGAGAAACTTATCAAATTAAATCAGATCAGAGAAATTGAGGATTTTGCCAAATTCGACCTTTCACGGGAATCTCGAGCCGGCTTCCCCGAAGCTATATTGGCTCTAGGTAAGGAAGATCATGAAATTATCCAAATAATTTTAAATTGCATGGATAATCTACCGGTGATGGTAACTCGTCTAGATGAAAATCGATATAGAACCATAAAAAAGGAAATAGAAACTTTAATTTCCCCTAACTTAAAGCTGGAATATCATCTTCGAGCTAAAATATTAGTACTTAAAAGCGAAGAAGAAAAAAGACACCCGGTAGGTAAAATTGGTATTATAACTGCCGGTACATCAGATATTCCTATAGCTGAAGAGGCCAGGATAGTGGCCCAGGAGATGGGTTGTGAAGTTTTAACCACCTATGATGTGGGAGTAGCTGGCATACATCGATTATTTTCTCATTTAAGGAAAATTCTGGAAGAGAATGTTCAGGTAATTATTGTAGTAGCGGGCATGGAAGGTGCTTTACCTTCGGTAGTAGCGGGGATGGTAGACCTCCCGGTGGTGGGGGTTCCCACTTCTATAGGATATGGTGTAGGTAAAGGTGGTTATACAGCACTTAATACCATGCTACAATCCTGCGCCCCAGGTATTGCCGTAGTAAATATCGATAATGGCTTTGGAGCAGCAGTTTTTGCTTTTACAGTAACTAAGCAAATAAAAAATAAAGTATAGATCAGCTTAAATTTTATAAAAGAGCTATTGATTCATAATCTTTAACTAGCTCTTATATTTTTTTATTTATTCTGGCGCCGTATATTTTTCTCCCCATTCACATAAAGCATCTAAAATCGGTATAACAGATTCTCCTTTATCTGTTAGGCTGTACTCTACCCTTGGAGGAACTTCCGCAAAAACCTTTCGAAGGATTATTCCATCTTTTTCCAGTTCACGAAGATTTTTAGTAAGCATCCTCTGGGTGATCTCTGGTAGTTTATTATTGATCTCACTAAATCTTAATTTACCATCTTTTAGAGTACACAGTATCAGTGATTTCCATTTTCCTCCGATCTCATTAAGGGCTACTTCTACAGAACAAATATATTCTTCTTCCTCCACTTCATCCATAAGAACACCTAATGTATATTATGTTAGTTAGTATTAAAAATGTAAGTATAAGTTTATAATGTTTGTATATATTGATCCTGTCAGTATAAACTTTAAATACTATAAGTTACTTTAATATATTAGTCGAACAATTTGAGGTGATTAATAATGCAAACTAAATTAGATTTACAACATTTTTGCTGCGGCCCTAAAGGCTGTGAACTAGAAATTGAATACGGTCAAATGATAGATGCCGAAGAATAATAAAATAGGTTCATAAAACCTATTTTTCCAATTTTTTTATTAATAATAGTTATAGTATACTTATCTGGTACTAATATCTCTGGAAAATGCCATTAATATATAATCTTATATAAAATTTAAAAACTTTACAATATAACTTTTAAATCAAATATTACTTTTTTCCCGCTTCATTTGCCAGCCAATCATAAATTCAGTTAATAACCTCTTCTTTTCCAAAAGTTAAAAAATATAGTTATTCTAGACAATATACGATTTCATAAATAAGAAAGTGACCAATTTTCCAGTATTTTCTATCCTGCAGATCAGCATACTTATATCTCTATAAATAACGACTCATGAGAAGTTTCCACAGTCTCGGGCTTCCACAATCTTTATAATAATGAAGGGGGCTGCAAAAGCCCGAAGTAACATTCCAATTTAGGTTAAAAAAGTTTTAATAAACCTGAAAAAGTATCTTTTTGTTTAAACGCATCAAAATTAAGAATATTTCATGTTCTTTAATTCTGTTTAAACTTAAAAAAACTAAATACTTTTAGCTGTTAATTATGGAATTATTTGTATTTGGAGGTTTTAATGAAAAAATTCAAGAGCAGGACAACCTAAATGGCCCTGTTTACAATTTTTGCAAGTTATTCCTCTAATAAATGCATTGCCAGGCAAGCTTAGTACCAGTAAAATGATGATTAGTGACAAACTTAAAATTCTAAAATTAATAATCAAACTAATTATGCCTCCTATTAAAGGAACCACAAAAACCATCATATCTGGAATCATTTCCTTCCAAGTAACTTTATTTAGAGAGAATTTATTATTATCTCCTTTTTTAAATAATAAAGAACTTAAAAAACCCTTACCAAAAGCACAGACCCGACCATAATAATAGCAACAGACGCATATACTTTTTAATAATCTAAATTCGAGGAAAATACAATAAAATAGATATAATATAGCATAAATCAATCCCAAAGCAGATATTATGTAGGCATCTACAATATAAATACTTATTGAATGCAGATTAGATAATAAAACTATTTTAAGAATATAATTTTTCACGGCAGCGTTCAGCCATAGCCATAATTATTAATATTTTATTATTCAAGGTTAATTATCTAGGAAATTAAATTATGAAGTTGGAAAAGATAGATTTGAATAAACACGATACTTATAAAGTTTCTAAACTGATTTACGAAACAGATGCTACTTTATTTGACTTTTTCTATAGGGATAAGCATAAAGCTATACAAAAAATTGAAAGACTAGTTAGAGCTGGTAATAACACCATGGGCTATGAAAGAATAATAGTGGTCACTCCTGATAATAATAACCAAGTACTGGGTGTTCTGCTTTATTCCTGTGGGCAGGGCGAAGAAAATAAAATAAATATTTTGCTGGAGAATCTGAATTGCTTAGATGTCTTAAAATTTAAAGTAATGGATTGGCTGGAGAAATATTTCTTAGCGGATTTAAAGGAAAATGATTTTTATTTAGCTAGCTTGGCAGTTGCTGAAAAGTGCAGAGGTAAAGGCATAGGTAGTTTTATTATTCAAAAAGCCCTGATAATTGCTAAAGAGCATGAATTTGAAAGAGCGGTTCTGGAAGTTGATGTAGATAATAAAGGCGCTTATAAACTTTATAAAAGGTTAGGATTTACCATATTCAATAAAAAGAGCATAAATTGGTTTAATAATGAAAAAGGAGTTTTTCATATGGAATGTAAATTAAAATAATACTTATATTCTATTTAGACTGCTTAAATAGTGTTAGGATTAATTAGATTCTCTTGCTAAGATTAGATATTTAAGAAGTATTCGCGCCATTTCTGAAAAATACCTATAATTTTTTTTTATAGATTCACTATAATTATACTCTCTCTAGATAGATTTTCATTAATAATTATCATCACATAAATATATTATTAGTTAAATAAAATTTTAGAAGATAAATATAATATATCTTAGAGCAATAATAGGATTATATTGGAACTAGCAGGGGTGTTTTATTTATGAAAATTGGGATTATAATATATTCTCAAACTGATAATACTCGCTTGGCTGCTTTGAAACTTAAAGAAAAGCTGCTGGAAATTGGACATGAAGTTAATTTAGAGAGACTTAAACTAGTGGGTGAGACCTCTCCTCGAGCTAAAAATGTTCAGTTAGAAAGCTTACCGGATATACAGGAATATGAAGGTTTAGTATTTGGTTCACCAGTACATGCTTTTTCTGTAGCTCCAGCAATGACTTCTTATCTAGAACAGATTTCTAATTTAAAAAATAAAAAGATTGCTGGTTTCGTCACCAAATCCCTACCTTTTAACTGGACTGGGGGCACTCAGGCCATTAATAAAATTAAAAAAATTTGTGAAGCTAAAGATGGATCTGTAGTGGATACTGAAATCATAGTATGGAGAGGAGATATAGATAAAAAAATTGAAGCCATGGTTCGTCGTTTCAGCTTACTATTTTAATTATTAACTATTTTTTTTAGTTTAAATTGTACTCAATATCCAAATTAAATAAAAAAACGAATTTAAATTTATCAAGGAGAATTTAAAATAATATCCTTCAGATTAAAAAACACACTTATATGATTATTGATTTCTGGATTTCATACTCATTTAAATATTTTCAAATTAATCAGCTTTCATTTGGGAGAAAAAAATGAAATGGTACAAAGAAATGTTTTCAAATTACGCGGAAAAATATGAGTCAGAATCATTTGTCCAAGGCACCATAGGCGAAGTGGACTTTATAGAAAAAGAAATAAATTTCGATAAAAATAGTAGAATATTGGATATTGGGTGTGGCACGGGCCGACATGCTTTGGAACTTGCTAAAAAAGGATATTCTGTGAACGGAGTAGACTTATCCTCGGCCATGATAGATAAAGCTCTTAAGAAAGCTGCTGATGAAGGTTTGCAAATAGATTTTCAACAGCGCGATGCTCTAAATATCTCCTATCAAAACGAATATGATTTGGTTTACATGATTTGTGAGGGCGCATTCCCCTTAATGGAAACCGATGAGATGAATTTCCAAATACTTAAAAACGCATCCCAAGCCCTAAAAAAGAATGGAAAATTAATATTTACCACCTTAAATGGTTTATACCCTTTATTTCACTCACTAGAAAACTTTATACACAGTAATTCGAGCATACAAAATAATAACCACAATAGATTTGATCTTATGACTTTACGGGATAAATACCAGTTGGAAATAGAAGATGATGATGATAATAAAATCATTCTAAACTGTAATGAACGGTATTATGTTCCTTCCGAAATCACTTGGCTTTTAAAATCTCTAGGATTTAATGAAATTGGTATTTATGGATGCCAACTTGGAGCATTCAGCAGAAATGATCAATTAACCACTGAAGATTATGAAATGCTGGTTATTGCAGAATATTAATAGAAGTAGAGTTACCAAGCTTACCTTTTAGCAAATTTGATCATAATATTAAATTTTCCTTTATTGTATGCATCTGATTGTTATATTAAGTAATAAATCTTAATAAAAGATACTAATTATAGAAAATAAATTCTATAGAATTTGCAAGAATTAATATTTAGTATGGATCTATTAAATATGGAATAATTTATAAAAATTAAAATTTATCTTCTTCGACGATCGAATTCTTCTAAAACAGCTTTTAATTCGATTTCTTTATAAACTAATAATAAAAGTGTATGGAATATTAAATCAACACTTTCATGGACAATATTTTCCTCATTTTTTGCGGCAATTATTAATTCTGTAACTTCTTCACCTATTTTTTCCAGTATTTTATCTTCAGCAGTTTTATTATCATCTTGCATGAGCAAAGAAGTATATGAATCTGTAGGATTATCTCTTCGATCTTTTAAAATCTCATAAATTTCGCTGATTACACGTTCATTGACCATGGTATTCCCCATATTATTTATTGTTTTTTATTCATCTTACTTTTCCGGATACTGCGGGTTAAGGCAATCAGCGGATGTTGTGCATCATCAATTATATCTATATCTTCAAAAGAGTATATTCCATTTAAATCAGCTGTTTTTTCCATTCCCAGTTTTATTTCCTGATTTAAATGAATAACATAGGAATCTATTTCGTCAAAGCCTAAGTTAAGAGCAGCTATAGTACGATGATGTCCGTCTATCAGCACATAACGATCTCCAGTTTTAACCACAATAGTGGGTTCAGCTAAACCTCTTTTTAGTTCATAAGTTCTACCCTGCAATTCATCAGCATATATTTTATTTTGTGTTGGTCTGAGTTGGCCAATACTTACCTTCCGCCTTTTAATTTCAGTTTTTATACCATAAAGTTGCTCTAAAGTTTTTTTAAAATAATTTACCTTCATAGGGGTTGAACGTTCTATGTGGGATCGAACTATATCAGTATTGGTAATTATTCCCACTAATTTTCCTTTTTTATCAATAACTGGTAGTCTTGATATTCCCATTCTAAACATTACCCTAGCAGCATCATTAATAGTCATATCTTGATCAGCTACTACTAGATTAGTGGACATGATGTCTTGCACGGATTTATTTCGATGTTTTAAGAGTAAATCAAATGCTGTTACCATACCAATAACTGTATCATTATCTTTCACTGGAAAACCGTCATGTCCAGTATTCCTCATGAGTTGAATAATTTTTTCGCTAGGTGTTTCAGCTTTAACACTAATCACGTCTTTAGTCATATAATCTTTTACTAGGGCTTTATTACTCATATTAATCCCCTTTAAATCTTCATTTATCTTTGGAAGTCCTCTTTTTCCATATTAAAATATCTGGGCACTCAATTTTAATAATGCGATGATAGGGAATTTGCACGTCCTCTTCTAAAATTAAAAATCCTTTTTCTATTTTTTTTATTTGAGAGCCAGATATGGTTTTGAGATTTTGACTACTTCCCCGATGAATGTAAGTTATTTTACACGATGATAGTTTCATTTCAGGATGCCATAACAGCTGATTTAAGATTTTCCTAGCCATAAAAATTCCTTATTAGTTATCTGAGTTAATTAATTTAAGCAGTATTTTTACAGTATGTTCTGGTTCTGCTTTTCCTCGGGTTATTCTCATTACTTGTCCCACCAGAAAATTCATGGCAGCTTTTTTGCCCTGATTATAATCTTCAACTGCTTCTGGATTTTCTTTTATGGCTTGTTGGGCGGCATTAATAATTTCATCTTCTTTAATAATTCCTATTAAGCCCATTTTCTCTGCAATGGATCTTGGAATTTCAGAATTATGGGGTAACTGTTCTATTATTCGTTTACCTGCTTTGGTGGTAATTTCTTTGTTCTGAATCATTTCAAGCAACTCTATAAGTTGGGAGGTGCTTATTCCACTCTCCTTAAAACTCATTTTATTATAATAAATTACTCTTTTTAGTTCATCTCTCATCCATAAAGCTGCAAATTCAGGGTCAATTTCTTTAGCCACTTCTTCAAAGGCATTTGCTAATTCTAATTCCGAAGTTAAAACTTTAGCATGTTCTTCTGCAAGATTATATTCCTTTATAAATCTTTTGGTTTTTATATGAGGGGCTTCAGGTATTTCATCTTTAATAATCCGTAGTTTTTCCTCTTCGGTTTGCATTGGTGCTAAATCAGGATCCGGTAGATATCTATAATCTTCAGCTTCTTCTTTTAGCCTCATAGAAACAGTTATCATTTGCGATTCCAGAAAAGCACGTGTTTCTTGTTGGACTTCTACACCTCTTTTCAATAAATTTTTTTGCCGCACCATTTCAAATTTAAGGGCTTTATAGGCACCTTTAATAGAGTTTATATTCTTAATTTCAACCCGTTTACCTCCCTCTAAAGATATATTAACATCCGCTCGCATGGTACCTTCTCCACGAGCATTAGCACTATATTCCAATACCCTGATAAGTTCTTTAAGAAATTTACGGGCTTCTTCTGGTGATTTCATATCGGGCTCTGTTACAATTTCTATTAAAGGAATTCCAGAACGGTTAAAATCAACAGTACCCACATCTGGTTTATATTGCCCGGGATCTTCTTCCATATGCACTTCCCTAATTCTGATACCATTTAAATCACCTTCATAACCTATGGGGATGCTGGTTCGCTGATAACCAGATGAAAGGTCAGGATAATTATAATGCTTTCGCATAAAATAGATTACTTCTTGGTTCATTTTACAATCTAACATAAGTGCTATTTTCAACGCACCTTCTATTGCTTGTTTATTGGTAGGAAAAGGCTTGGCGCCAGGTTGATTCAAACAAACAAAACAAATATTAGTATTGGCAGGAGTATCTTGGTAATTAGTAGGACAATTACAAAAAAGCTTAGAATCAGTTTCTAATTGGACGTGAATTTCTAATCCACATTTCATCTTAATAGGCATCCCTCCTCTGGCCTCTTTTTTGGAAAAAAATTATTATTTATTATGCAATTTATGCACTAATCTTCTTGATAATCAGGTTTTAAACTAGTTCAATTTGAATATGGATTTATTTTATGATTTGTTATTAAGGCACTTATCAATATATCTTTTTATTAAAGGTTCTATTTCTGCGGGAGATTTAGAATCATCTAATAAACTATCGTAATTGGTAAAAGTTCCTTTTAAAGTTCTACCAGACCAAAATACTTCTTCTTCTAAACGCTTTCCATAATGGGATCCAAACATTTTAAAAAGTGGAAACTTGGTTAAACCATTAGCTCCACTTAAAATTAATGGTCCAATATTGGCCAAGTTATCTATCCAGGTTCCACAAATTAATTCCAAATCAGGGAATTTTATTCTAGTGGCAGCTACAGTACCTGCATAATACAAGGAGGCAGGTGAAGGCCTATTCTCATAGGGCGTTCCCTTTTGGGGATTTAATGAATAAAAGGTAAGTCTTTGGATTTTCAATTTTTTTATCATATTAAATAGAAATTCAAGGTCTTGAGGGGTTTCTCCCAATCCTAAAATTATAGTCATCCCGGTTTTAAATCCTAAATCTCTAGCTAAATAAAGCATATTTACAATATCTTCAAGAGGCTTGCTAGGACAAATTTGTTCATGGAGTTTTGGATTAGCCACTTCCACTGCTCCAGTAATTCCAGCAATTTCTTTCCCATATTCTTCTAATTCCTGAGTAATCCCTATATTTAACCAGAGACTTTGTCCAGTAATCTCCTGAATTTTTTTAGATAAATTTTTAATTTCTGCAGTGTTAAAAGCGCCATATCCTCCTGCTAAAAATTCAATATTCCAATTTAAACGTCTACATAATTCTGCTTCAGCTAAAATAGAATTAATACTTCTTCGTGCTTTTTTGGGATCATCTATTTTTGGTTTTTGAGTTCTCATATAACAAAATGCACAATCTCCCTTTTCACACCACCAGGAAAGAAATAAAGCTCTTTCTATGCTTATAATTTTCCCATGAGTTTGCAGATGGATTTTATTGCTCTTATCTATAAGATCCCATATTTCTAAATTTTCTAATTTATCAATTACTTTCATAATAATCTTAATTTACTCCAGTTAATTTAAAAATTAATTTTATCAGGCAAGTCTTTAATTGGTCTAAATTAGATATCATAGTTATTCTAGAAAAAGATTATAGATTATTTACTTAGGAGTTTTATCCCCTATTGCCTATATTAAATCTTGATGCTGTCATTTATTTAAGTAATGGTTAAGTAATCTTTATCCTGGAGAACCAATATCTTATAGCTTAATTATATAATGGAATCATTAAAACTGTAATAGTTAAGACCTCATTATACACAGATTTATATTTTAAATAATACCTTTAATTATAATATAAACCTTCATAACATATTTTCTATATAAATTGCTCTTAAAATATAATTTTACTTCATAATATCAACAGGATGAAAATATGGGTTACTGTTCTAATTGTGGTGAAAGGAATGATGATCAGTCTAAATTCTGCAAAAATTGCGGAGAAATTTTAAAGACTACGTATCATCCAGATAAACCTTTAAAATCACGTATAGAATCTTTTATAGATGATGATTTTAGTGAAAATATAGAATATATGCCTGAGGAAGAAGCCTATCCGGTTGATGCTGAGGTAGAGGGGGAGGGCATTATAGAATGGGATGTTATATTTGGTGCTTCCTTAATACTTGTTATTTTAGCAGGGATTCTACTTAGAATTTTACCTTCAATTGCTACTTGGATTGCTGTTTTCATGGCCTTAGTATATGTTTTGATCTTCTCTCGTAGAAAGTCAACTTTGATTATTAGTTTTCCCTTAGCCTTAATTATCGCTGCAGTAATATGGGCTTTTTTCAGTTTATAGTAAAACCTTGCAGGATAGCTTATAAACTAAATATGCTTCCAAATATTTATATATGATGACTGTCAATCTAACTGTACTCGATTTAAGTACTATGTTTTTAAATAGAGTAAAGAGAAATATCTTTTGTAGCTTGTTTTACAGGCTTTACTTGGCAAGTGCCGCCGTAGCTCAGTAGGTAGAGCGTTCGGCTGTTAACCGATTGGTCACAGGTTCGAGCCCTGTCGGCGGCGTCTTTGGGCCCATAGCTTAGCCAGGTAGAGCGCCCGGCTCATAACCGGGCGGCCATGGGTTCGAATCCCATTGGGCCCATTAATAAGCATAATATTTTAGCTCCGGTAGTGTAGTCCGGCCAATCATTTCGGCCTTTCGAGCCGAAGACTCGGGTTCGAATCCCGGCCGGAGCATTATAATCATAAGTATATAAGATATTTATATTCTAGATTAAGTTACTAAATTTAATCTTTCCTAATCTAATAGAGGATTTTGCCTTTCCTCGAAATAGCGGGGGTGCCCGAGCTGGCCAAAGGGGACAGGCTTAGGACCTGTTGGCGTAGGCCTACCAGGGTTCGAATCCCTGCCCCCGCATCGAAAGATTATCAATTTTCATACAGCCGGGGTGGGGTAGGTGGTTATCCTTCGGGACTGTGGATCCCGCGACTCGGGTTCGAATCTCGGCCCCGGCCCTCTCATTTTAATTATTAGGTATATTTAAATAATACTAGTATAACTTTTTTATATTTTATTCTTTTACCTAATTTTTTCCTATAGGAGATTAATTGTTTATTTTAATCTAATACGATTTTTAAAGTGCTCATTTAAATATAAATTATTTATAAGATGATGAGAAGAGTTAATACATTAAAATAGGATTATTTTTAATTAAGATTATAAAGGCGGTTAATCTATGCTCTTCAATGTATATATAAGGGCAAATATGGGAGTATGGAAGATCACAACTTATTCAGCTTTTAGCTAAATAAGTATTATTCAATAGATAATTTAATCAGATTCTTTACTAAAAAAAACTACTTTAGTGAAGGAAATTATTCTAATATTTTCTTTAGGGTAATTATGAAATAAGTTTACTGACTACTCAAGAGAAGCAAATAGAGTGGAGCTTTTATTGCCTAGAGTATTAAAATATTATTTAAGATACTTGCACTAATAATAAAATGAGTATAAATAATTTAATAGCATAATTAAGATGATTTTATGGTGAAAAAGGGTTCAAAAGAAGAGAGAGATCTGGTTAAATTATTATGGAATGCAGATTTTGCTGCGATGCGTGCTCCTGCTTCAGGAGGAGCCACTAAAAAACCTCTTCCTGATGTAATTGCAGGGAATGGAAAGATTTATCTAGCTATTGAAGTTAAAACTACATCTAAAGAACGAATTTACATAGATTCTCAAAAAATTGGGGGTTTATGTGCATTTTCAGATTTATTTGGTGCTCAACCATATGTGGGGATTAAATTCAAATATAAAAAATGGATTTTTATTTCTCCTGAAAACTTAATTTTAACTAAAAATCAAAATTACCGCTTAGATTTAAATTTAGCTCTAACTAAAGGATTAGAATTAGATGAAATTTTGGGAAAGTCTAAACAGATAAAATTAACCAACCCTGACCATAATGTATAACATTCTTATAACCTAACCTCTGCTAAAATTTATTGAAAGGATTAAATGAATTTTTACCTTAGAACTGGGTTTTTTTATAATTTTCTTCGGATCAATATTGATCCTGGAACTAATGATTTGTATATTATTTGAAATTTGTTTTATTATTTCTTTTATAATGGTAAATTCAAAGACAATTTAATTATTTATTGTCAAACCTTATATTCTAAAGTATTTATATTTAATTTAGGCTGTTTTACATTATTTTTATATTTGGAAGCTTATCGATTCATTTAAGCACTAGGCTGAATATAGTATTAGATAACAAGTCATCTCAAATAGGATAATAAAAATGCTCCACAAGCAACTATTTTTTATTCTAATTTTTTTTGGGCAGATATTTAGTCTAAGTTAGATTTTAGGTTAGGGTAACTCTCTTTTTAGATTAATTATCTTTAATTACCTTATTTAAAAATAAATGAATTTTTATAGGTGTTTCTGCGACTCCTGTATTCTACAAATAAATTTAGGCTAGGGAAAACTTGCTGGAAGACGCCTCCATGTCTTTTTAACTATTTTTCCCAAGCTTTTTAAATTAATTTAATGATTAAATAGGGGTACTGGGGATTTAAACAGTATTCACTGTTAACCACAAAAAAATTATTAGAATGATTTTAAATTTTTTTATTTTAATAAATAAAATATTCAGATTAGTTATTATAATATAAGGAATTTTTTAATTTTTTCCTAAAAAAGCCAATAATTATTTTTTTTGATCAAAAAAAGTATATAGTAATATAACATATATTAGTATGTATCCATGACACAGAATGTTATGGATATATTTGTGGAGCGAGATGACAACATCTCTGGAAAAATTTGGATTGGAATTAAAACTTATTTTACACCAATTCCAATATTCCAGAAATCTTTTTTCCTCGGAATTTAAATATTTATAACTTTTAACTAGATAAACCAATTTAAGCACAAAATCTTTTAAACAGATAAACATTCACTGATAGGATTATAGTAGGTTCTAATCACGTTTTTTTTTATTCCTGGCAATGGAACTATGAGGATACTTTTAAACCTATTTTAATTACTTATTTTCAAAATTATTAATTGGAACTATATGTATTTATCATAATATTTAGCACTAAAACTAGTATTATGATACGGTAAATAGTACCAAGTAACATCTTCCAAATCTTATTACATTTTATCCCATGTGTATATCAAAAGCAGTAGTTAATAGTACGAATACTTCGCTATTCTAATTACAAATATTTTGTAGAGAAATTGATTTTTATTCTTCCTCTTGGATAGAATTTATGGTTTTAAAAAAATATCTAATATAAGATAAACAGGTTTAAAATTAAAATCTAAATAAAATTTATTAGCTGCTGTTTAATTAAATACTAAATAAGGATTTAATTTTGTATAAAGATCTTATAAGAGCTATAATCACCATAATATAACCTAGACTTCTAATTAGGATTAAAAGTATTTCAGAACTATCAACTCCATAAGAATTGAAAAATGTGAAATACCAAATAAACCAAAATATGCGCCTATGAATAGTGTGGTAGCATTTTTTACTTTAAGTATATTCCCAATAAGATAATATAACAATAATTATACTAAAAAGGAGATATAAAAAAAAAATCATAGGATCCCATTCAATTGATCACCACCTTTTTTAACCAAAATATCTTTTAGATTATCTTTTAAAGGTTAATTTATTACATTGCTCAAAAATTTCTCCGCAAATTTTAAATATCAAATTAATCTACTAGTATACCTACTATGCCAAGGTAGCTTAGCGGCGAAGCGGTGGACTGCAGATCCATTACACGTGAGTTCAAATCTCACCCTTGGCTTTAGATTTCGTCTGAATATTTTTAAACATTTAAAACTCAAATTCAGGGGGTCATAGTGTAACCAGGCTATCATCTGGGACTCCAGTTGTCTTTGAAGAAAACGCGCGTTCTGAGGACAGTATGATGATCAATTGGAGTACTGAGACAAGAGAAATCCTAGGATCTGGGTTCAAATCCCAGTGACCCCACTATTAATATTATTTTTACCAACAATTTATATCAATTTTAAATTATGGGTTGAATATAATGGAACAAATTAATGATGTCTTTTTTATAGAAGGTTATGGCTTCGATTCAAATGTTTATGTAGTGGACGATATTCTGATTGATACTGGTACAGGAGTTAATAAAAATTATCTTTTCTCAGAAATTAAAAAGACAGGAATAAGTCCAGAGGACATATCTAATATTGTAAACACCCATTGTCACTACGATCATGTAGGCGGTAATCATTTATTTTCAGCTGAAGTAGCTATTCATGAATTAGAGGCTCCTGCAATGGAAAAAGCTGATCCAATGGCAACTGTTTCTTACCTCTTTGGCCGAACTTTAGAACCTATAAATATAGGTCGGATATTAAAGGAAGGAGATAAAATAGCTAACTTTGAAGTGCTACATACCCCGGGACATAGTCCTGGTGGCATCTGTCTCTGGGATGGTGAAATTCTAATTTCAGGCGATACAGTATTTGCTAATGGCGGATTCGGGCGCCTGGATGTTGGTGGAAACTATAAGGACATGATTAATTCCATTAAAAAACTTTTAGAACTTGATGTAAAATATTTATTACCAGGGCATGGTCCTTGGGCTGATGAAGGTAATCAACATATAGAATGGTCTTATAACTTGCTCAAAGGATTTTAGAAAAATATTAATAACTAATTAATAAGATGATTTTAAAAAATATAATTTTTTATCTGCAATATACACGCTTAAATTATCTCTAGCAGCGTATCTTCCTGCAAAATCAGAATAAGTTATTTTCCAAATACCATTATCATATTTAGCATTAATACAAGTATGATAGGACCTCCAACGGAAATATTCGACCATACTTTTTTTCTCATCTCTTTCTATGGCTGAAATAGCGGAATTATAATCTCCCTTTTCAATATGCAGAGCTCTGTAATTGCCTGGAAACAATTTATTATCACTATTACTATGGTACTTATAGTAGGTGTATTCTTGATCCTGGGGATTAATTAAAACTACTTTCCAAGTAAATATATCTGCGGTAGGATAAACCTTTATTTCACTGTAATTTCCTTGCATTTCTGTTTGAAAGCTATGGATGGTGTTGTTTTTTTCATAAGCTCTGATAACACCCATCGATATTAAAAATATTATAAAAAATATCATAGCTATTTTTTGATAACGTTTATCTATTGCAAAGAAGATTATACTCCCCCATCACTAATGCTACCAATAATAGTAATGCCTTCTACCGCATAAAATATTTCAGCACTAAAAAGAGTTATTGAAAATGGATAAAATAGGGGTATACCACCAGTGGTTAGAAAATCAAGTATTAAATCTATCGAAACACCAAAATAGGCTATCGCCACTGTTTTTAAAGAAAAATTAAGCTTCAAATCTCGTTTGATGATTTTACTAATTAGATTTTGAATAGGATTTCTAGTTAACAAGTATAAAAAAAGAATTGCATAGATCAAACCGAAGACAAAGGAGTGAGTAATGCCTCTATGACTAAAAATAAATAATTGGGAATAATATGCCTATAAATTATATAAAAAGATCAAAATCTACTGAAATACCGTCTAAGGATCCTTCCAATTTATATTTACTATTTTAAAAAATAACAATATATAGTTACCTGGAAATGAGTAAAAAAGTCCATAATTAATCAATTAAATATCAATCAGGTTTGGATTACTTACTTTCTAGTTTAACTTGTAAATAATTCAGTAACTTTTTTAACTGCTTTGGTTTTAACTAGTACCGATACTTTACTATTTTTCTCTAAAACCATATCTGAATGGGGTATAATCAATTCATCGTTGTTATAAACTGCTACAATGAGATAATCTTCGGTGGGACTAATATCTCCTATTTTTTGCCCGATTAATCTTTTATTATTTACAGCCATATCTAATATTTCCGCATTTCCATGGCCTAAAACGATTAAATCAGCCACTTTAGGTCGAGTTATCAATTTTTCTAAATAACCTGCCGCAGTACGTTCTGGTGAGATAACTGCATCTATTCCTACCTTTATGAATGCTTCCTCATGGTCTGGATTACTTACCCGGGCTATTAATTTGGATATATTGTATTCACGAACCAATATGCATGATAAAAGATTAGCTTCATCATTTCCCGTAGCAGCCACAAATACATCCGCAGTTTTAATATTGGCTTCTTCTAAAGCTTTAGTATCAGTTCCATTTCCGCAGATTACAAGTGCATCTAATTCTACTGCTAAATCCCCACATACAGTTTCATCATTTTCTATTAGAGTCACATCATGACCATCATTTATTAATAGATGGGCTAGGGTTAAACCTACCCGACCACCACCCATTATAACTACATACATCAATACACCTTTTTAAATAAATTAAGATCACTAAAAGCTTATATTGTAAAATTTACTTTTTGAATTATTGAATAGTTTAATTCTTTTGCATATCTCTATTAATAAGTCTTTTCGTTACATCTTATTTTATTTTAAAAACTTCTAAAAATCCTCTAATAAGAATCATAACCGGTATTATTTCTAAACGTCCCAGCCACATGTTAAATATTAAAAATAGCTTGGGTACAGTGGGCATTTGCGCAGAAGTGATTCCCATACTAAGTCCTACATTTCCTTGCGCGGAAAATACTTCAAATAAAGCATTTAAAGTATCATAACCATAAGCAGAAAGCACCAGCCAGCTAATGAAAATGAAGAGGAAATAAATGGAGATATAGACACTAGCTTCTTTAATTTCCGCTTCGTCCACTGGTTTTCCAGAAATTGTACGTCGGATGATTGCTCCTTTGGGGGTTATAATTTTCATGATTTCCCAATACATCCCTTTAATTACAGTGACAAATCGAATTAGTTTAACGGCGCCAGTTGTAGAGCCGGCAGCCCCTCCAATTATCATACCCATCATGATTACGATTTTAACATAACCTGCCCATTCACTCATTTCAGGAACAGTCTGTATGCTGGAACCAGTACAGGTTAAAGCAGAAATAACATGGAAAATAGAATCTAAAGGTAATAAAAATCTGGTAATAATGATTAGTAGTGAAAAAATAATAATGAGCGTTAACATTGTTTGGAATTGAATATCATTAATAACATTCCTAACTTTGCCTTTAAATACTTTATAATGCAGTAAAAAACTACTAGCTCCTACTATCATCAAAAACATGGTGATTAAGTAGATCAAATTATTATCATAGAAACCTATATTATCATTTTTAATGGACATACCACCAGTGGCCAGATTAGTCATAGTATTATTAATGGCATCAAAAAGCGGCATACCTGCTAGAAGATACAATATCACCCCAATTAAAGTATAAACTAAATAAATCCATAAAATGGTTTTAATAGTATTTCTGATACTGGGTTTTATTCTTTCTTCTCTAGCTTCAGACTTGTAAAGTTTAGATGCAGTTGTGCCTGGGCGGATGAGTATTCCAATCACTACGATAACTATTCCAAGTCCCCCAATCCATTGTTCCACACTTCTTAAAAATAATATTGATTTAGGTAGAACTTCCACATCAGCAAAAATAGTTAGACCACTGCCGGTCCAACCAGACATATTTTCAAAAAAAGCATTTAGAAAATCAAGGTTAACTACCAACATCATAACCATACTGCCAATTAGAGCAGCCCATAACCAGGCTAAACCTGCAACCATCATGCCATGCTTAAGTCGTACTGGTGCTGAAACATTTATGTATCTATTTAGTAATGTTCCGAAGGTGAAAGAAACAGCCGAGGGCAATAAAAAACCAATATAATTCCCCTCACCATAGATTAAAGCCACTATTATGGGCAGCAACACCCCTATACCTATGGCCTGCATTAATATACCTAAATTTTCTAAGACCAGTAAAAGATCTCTTCTGCCAACATATCTCATTAATACCGTATAAAAGATAATCAAATGTACTTAAATATTTTGGCTTTTAAGGTTAGCGTAGGATATATTATGGAATAAGTTGAATCCCTAATTGATTATTTCTTTTATATGTAAAATTTCATTTAGGAGATATACAATTAAAAATAAGTTTTAATATGATTAATAAAAAGAATTCATGTTGTATAATACTTTGATTAATAAACAGGGACAATAATTAAGGTTTAAATGAAATTTGATAAGCTAACTATAAATATTAATTAAAAAAATAATAAGTAATTCAAGAAAATCTGGAATGATTTTATGAATATTTAATTTACTTCTTATTCAATTTTATCTGCAAAGGCAAATTTTGGCTGGGTTGCATTGATTTTTATTTTTACTTCGTCCCCTACAGCAGTACCTGGAACAAATATTACGAAACCTTCTACCCGAGCTATTCCATCGCCATCTCGGCCGAGGTCTTCTATTTTTACATCAAACTCATCACCCACTTTTATGGGGGTGGTATGGCCTTCTATTCTATTGTAGTCATTTCCAAACAATTCATCACATCCTAGAGTCAAAATGACATGAAATTAAACTTCCAAGTCATATTTAACTAGAGTGTATGCACCAAACTTCAAAATAGTTGTTTTGGAATCAAAACAAGCTTAGTCAATAGGTACATAAAAAATAGTTAATTAATCATTATTTATAAACATATCTTGGTCAGAAATAGCCCATCTTTAGCTTAAACGTACTAAAACAATTAATTTCCTTTAAATAGTAATAGTATATAACTAGGGGCCCATAATATAGTTTAAGTTATAAATTTATTAAAATTTCCAGGCTTAAATTCTGCAGACTAATTTCAATATTCTAATTTTGTAATCCTTGCTCATATCAAATCTTTTAGTCTTATTTAAATTGTAAAATCTCTAAAACAGCTTATATTAACATTTTTAATCAATTAATATTTTATTAGGCTAATATTCTAATTGTATTTATGATCCTTGCATTTTAAAGATTAGGATGTGTTTTAAATCAATAAAAGATCCTAATTTCAAGAAATTTAATATCCCTCTTTTTTATGGGTATAAAAATTGTTCTAATTATATTTTTTAATAGAATTTTTTTAAAATATTATAAGAATATGAAGATAGATAATATATTCATAGTCTTCCAAAAATTTCACCTAAAAGCTGTTTAGAAATATTTCATAGTAATTAGAGGTGATTTTCATGATAGGTATTCTTTCTGATTCCCATGACAATTTAGATGCGATAAAAAAAGCAGTAAATTTATTAAACAAAAAAAAGGTAGATTTGGTAATTCATGCTGGTGATTTGATATCTCCTTTCACTGCTCAATAATTTTCTAAATTAAAAGCTCCCTTAGAAGCAATTTATGGTAATAATGATGGTGAAAGGGAAGGGCTTAAAAAAGCTTATTCTGATTTATGTTTATTGGAAGATTTTAAGGATATTCAGGTTGCTGATCGAAGAATCGCGGTGATTCATGGTAAGTTAAACTCTCTAGTAGATGCTTTAATTCAATCTCAAATTTATGATGTGGTAATTAGGGGTCATAATCATAAATTAGAGATTAAAAAAGGAAATACTCTCATGATAAATCCTGGTGAATGTTGTGGTTATCTAACTGATACTAAAACGATGGTATTATTGGATCCTCAGGATTTAAGCTATGATATAATAGAATTCTAACGATATTATGCTACTTAAAACTAAAAATACTTGATAAAAAGTTTAAAATTAAAGGAACCAAAACTAACGCTATTTCATTATTAGCTTATTACTAAAATACATGGCATAATTTTGATGAAGTTAATTACTTAGAATAATTTAATTAGTTTTCGCTAATAACTAATACTATTTAATTTGTCCTAATTCAAGTATTTAAGGTTCTTAAAGTCCTAAAAAATTCATGTATTTATCAAAATTCTAATTTGATTTTTAAAAATCTTTTTTTAGTTTTTCAACTTATCGGGCTTAGAGAGTAAAATCAAATAGAAAAATATATAAAAATACATGGACTACTTAAGATTCGGTGATATTCAATGGAAATTAATGGCGTGGAAATAGAAGATACTTTTGCAGAAGCTTTTGGAATACAAGTTTCTCGTATACTAGTTACTGCAGCAACCAAAAAACTGGCTAAAATAGCAGCAACTGAAGCTACAGGTTATGGAACATCAGTTATTGGATGTCCTGCAGAGGCAGGCATTGATGGTTATGTTTCACCTGAGCAAACTCCTGATGGCAGACCAGGATATATGGTTATGATCTGCAATCCTAGCAAAAAAAAATTAGATCATGAATTATTGGAAAGAATTGGAATGGGCATACTTACTGCTCCCACTACAGCTGTTTTTGATGCTCTAGATGATGCTGATGAAAAATTAAAGATAGGTTTTAAACTAAAATTTTTTGGGGATGGATTTGAAAAAGAAGTGGAAGTAGCTGGCCGAAAAGTGAATTCCATTCCTATCATGTCGGGGGATTTCCTTATTGATAGTGAATTAGGTATGAAAGAAGGCGTTGCAGGTGGAAATTTCTTTATTATGGGAGATAGTCAGGCTTCAGCTCTAATAGCTGCTGAAGTAGCTGTTGATGCTATAATGTCTATTGAAGGTACTATAACTCCTTTCCCAGGAGGAATGGTGGCTTCCGGATCTAAAGTGGGCTCTAATAAATATAAGTTTTTAGATGCCTCTACCAATGAGAAAATGTGTGTAACTCTCAAGGATGAAGTAGATGATAGTGAAGTTCCAGCTGATGTAAATGGTATTTATGAAATAGTTATTGATGGTGTAAATGAGGAAGTAGTAAAACAGGCCATGAAAGAAGGTATAAAGGCTGCTTGTACCGTACCAGGAATAATAAAAATAAGTGCTGGTAATTACGGCGGTAGCTTAGGTGCCTATCAGCTAAAATTACAGGAGCTTTTCTAAAATTAATTTCTTTTCCTTTTTTTTATATTTAAAAAAATTAATCATATTTAGTCTATACAGAATTCTTTCACATTCTCTTTTTCTACAATATCCCATTTTTCATCTTCAGATAGATTAACTCCCAATAATATGCCAATTTTCTTTAATTCTTGCTCAATTTTTCTTATATTTTTTTCTTCTGGTGCAGCAACAGTATGGGAATGTATATGCCGTGATATTTCATAAAGAGCGGTTAAAGAACGTTTTGCATCTTCTTTTTCTAGTTCCTTTTCACAATTTTCTAGATCTTCTTGAGTTTTAATATTGAGGTTTCGAGTAACTACTTGGCGGACTCCAGGTAAATAATGTTTAGCATCAAGAATATGCCCCCCAAGTTTAATAATTATTTTTTTATCGTCTACTTCTCCTACTTCATGTTTTACTAGCATTTCCACTACTCTTCCAGACCTTTCTATTATTTCCTTTATTTCTCCTTTAGATAGATTAACCCCTAATAAGAATCCTTTTTTTTTCAGTTCTTCTTCTATTCTAGATAGAATTGTGGTATCTGCTGCTGATATGCGGTGAGAATGTATTCCCCCTCCAGATAAAGTATAAATTCTATCTAAAGACTCTTTTCGGGAAGATTCTTTTTCAAGATTATTCATGAATTTATGTACTTCTTTCATATCTGAGATTTCAATCTTACGTTGTAGAGGTTCCCCAAATCCGGGTAGATAGTATTCTATATCCTCTAAGGTACCTCCTTCTTTGATAATTATATCTGCCTCTTGGACAATATCATCTACACCGTGATTTTCTACAATAAGTATTTCTGGTTTATACACTACTTCTACCAGTAACCCATACTTCTTAGCCATTTTTTTAATTTCCTTATCATCTAAGTTAACTCCCAAGAGCAAGCCTTCTCTATCAAATTCATTTTTTACTTTATCCAGGCTTTCTTTATCCGGGCCAGAAATCCAATGGGAGTGAATTCCGCTCACCGATTCATATATTCTTTCCAGGGATTTTTTACGACTAATATCCTGTTCTAAACTATGCATAAATTGGTTCAACTGTTCTATTTTAGATACACCAATTTTACGAGAAAGAGGCTCCTTAAATTCTGGAAAATGATATTCAATATCTTCTAAAGTACAGCCATGCTTTAGAATTATATTAGCTTCTTTGTTAATATTTTCCACGTCGTGTTTAACAGTAATTTTCATCATTGTGGGTTCTACGGCTGCAAAATAAATATCTTCTCCGCCACTTATTTCAGGGGATATAACTCTATTGGCGCCTGATTTAAAAAGCCGTTTTATATTTTCTTTTTTACTGGCACGGGAGACAATCCATACTTCAGGATGAATTTCTCGGCAAGTAAGAGTGATGAATAAATTATCTACATCATCACCGGTAGTGATAATCACCCCTTTAGCTCTTTTGATTCCCGCATACTTCAATATACTTTCATCAGTGCCATCTCCAGGTATGGCCAGAACATCAGGATCTTCCCATAATTCTTTTTCCACTAAATTTCTGTTTCTCTCCACAATTATTGCTTTCTGATTTCTTTTTTCTAGTTCTTTGAAAACAGCTGCTCCTACTCGTCCATAACCACATAAAATGAAATGATTTTCTGTAGATGCTAATAATTTCCTTATTTTCGATCCAGAAGTTATTTCTTCAACGGTCATACTAATCACCGATAAAATTAAGCTAAACCCATAGGCAAGTAAACCCACACCTCCAATAGCCAGACTTATGGAAAAAATCTTTTGAATGGTGGTAATGGGATTAATATCCCCGTAACCCACAGTTGAAATGGTGATGATGGCGAAATATATGGCATTTAATACATCCAACTCCATGATAAATATAGAACCGATCCAGCCATATCCTATTAATATTATCAATGCTAGTATTGCATAAAAAAACTTAGACAAAGTAACATCAGACAAATTTTTTGAAATAGGAAAAGTGGGAATACGCAATGGAGCCAAGTAAAACACCTGAGTTAATATAATATATATTTTTATAATGACTGTCTTTTTTTGGTTTTAGTTATAATTAAATATCTAGTACTATAATTTATAAGTAGTGATACTATGAATCCGCTAGATATGATGATCACTGAACTAAATGCAGAAAATATGGGTTTACCTCTTTTATCTTTAATGGAAAATGCTGGTAATTGTCTGGCACAAGAAATAAAGAAAATATCTGATAGTTCAAATATTTCAACTCCCCTAGTACAGGTTTTTGTGGGAATGGGTGGAAACGGAGGAGATGGGCTGGTGGCGACTCGACATCTCTTAAATCAAGGCTTTCAGGTAGAAATTCTTTTAGTAGATCGTCCTCGCCACTTTAGTTGCGAAGAAAGCAAATCGAATTGGCAGGTAATAAATAATATAGTTGATTATAATTCCTCTTTAAAGCTAAAGATTATCAATGACTCCCAGTACTTAGAAAAAGTGAGAATTGATCAAGATAAGTCCGTGCTAGTCGATTCGCTTTTGGGAACCGGAATAAAAGGAAAGCTTAGAGAACCAGTAAGATCCATCATAAAATTTATTAATAATTCACCGGGAATAAAAATAGCAGTTGATGTTCCTAGCGGTTTAAATCCCTTGAATGGAAAAATAGAAGATATAGCAGTTAAAGCAGACTATACAATTACCTTTCACCGCGCTAAAACAGGTTTAAAATTAAATCAAGTTTATAGTGGCGAAATACGGGTTTGCGATATCGGAATACCGGAACAAGTTGAACAAATGGTAGGTGCAGGAGAACTCCTTAGAATAAAAAAAAGAGATCCTTATGCTCATAAAGGTGCTCATGGCCAAGTTCTAGTAATAGGTGGAAGCAAAGAATATTCAGGAGCTCCTGCTTTAGCTGCATTATCTGCATTAAAATCAGGGGCTGATTTGGTACATGTAATCTGTCCAGAGGTAGCAGCACTGCCCATAAAATCATATTCACCTGATTTAATAGTCAGAGGTTTGAAGGGGGATTTTATTAACACGGAGATGGTGGATAATATTTTTGAAATGGCATCCAAGGTAGATTGCGTTTTATTAGGTTGTGGAGCAGGTCAGCATAAAACTACCAAGGAAGCATTTAATTTAATAGTCCAAAAGATCAATAAACCATTGATAATGGATGCAGATGCTTTAAAACTAGTCAAAAAAGATCAAGTAAAAGATAAAGAAGACCTAATTATAACTCCCCATTCAGCAGAATTCAATGCCTTTTTCCACAAAAAAATTTATATACCCCTAAAAATGGAAGAAAAGATAAGAATCTTAAATTCTATCATCCCAGAAATAAAAGGAGTTGTTCTTTTAAAAGGTACTTTTGATCTCATCTTCCAACAGGAGAAATTTAGATTCAATAAAACTGGAAGTCCAGGGATGACGGTAGGTGGTACTGGGGACTGTTTAGCAGGCTTAGTATCTTCACTTGTAGCTCAAGGTCATTCTCCATTTGATTCAGCATGCTTAGGAGCTTTTATTAATGGTAGGGCTGGCGAATTAGCAGAAAAAAGATTAGGATATAATTTCACCGCTTCTGAAATGATTTGGTTTATAGATGAGGCAATGAAGATCTAAAGGGATTATAAGCTTCCTCTCTTTAATAATTAAAAAAATCCTATTACCTGAGCAAAAACTAGGAGACCTACTCCTAATATACCACCAAAACCAGCCACTATCACCGTAATAATATTGATAGGGATATTGATAAAGGGTAATAAATTAGCTATATAGAGGAATATAAACCCCATCAGCATATTAAACACGATACCTAGAATTGTTCTACCTAGTTTGAATAATATTTTTAGGCCAACTAGTCCTAAGAGAATTAGAAAAAGTCCTATTACCACCATATTTATAAATGACATAAAATCCATTTTCTCTCCTCTAAGTGGTTATTAAGCGACATAAAATCCATTTTCTCTCTATATGTGGTTATTAAGCAGAAAATGTAATCCTATATCGATTTTATGTTCAAACCTTATTTTTTACATACTTGATGATATATGGCAGCCTGTAGAGCATGATTCTTTACCATACCTACCATCTCGCGCTGATCCATTGTTTTATCCTCAAAAGAAACGGTTTCTTTATGGTATAAACTGTAAGGAGACTTTCTTCCCACTACTCTCATATTTCCTTTATGCAGTTTAATGCGAACGGTGCCAGTAACCCTTCTTTGCATATGATTAAATAATTGATCCAGGCCTTATCGTAAGGGCTCATGCCACATTCCATTATAAACCAATTCCGAATAATTATTACTGGCTATTTCTGCAAATTTAAGTTCATTTCTTGTTAAGGTGAGCTGTTCCAGTGCCTTATGGGCATCTATAATTAAAAAAGCCCCGGGGGTTTCATATATTTCACGACTTTTAAGGCCTAGAATTCTATCTTCCACTATATCCACTCGACCAATGCCATGCATTCCTGCTATTTCATTACATTTAATAATTATATCAAAAGGATACTTTTTATCTTCGTTTAAAGCAATAGGAACACCATTTTTAAATTCTATTTCAATGATTTGGCTTTGTTCAGGCGCATCTTTAATAGAACGGGTCCAGGTAAAAGCATCTTCAGGAGGCTCAACCATAGGATCTTCTAATATATCTCCTTCCACTGCCCTTCCCCAAAGGTTTTCATCGATACTATAAATATTATCCGGAGGTAACGGTATGCCGCAGGAACGAGCATAATCTACTTCCTCAGATCTGGTCAAATTCAAGTCCCTAATAGGAGCGATAATTCTACAATCTGATAAAGATCGAATTATAGCCTCAAAACGGAACTGATCATTACCTTTACCGGTACATCCATGAGCTATAGCATCAGCATTTTCTTTATATGCTAGTTCAACTATTTTCATGGCAATTAAGGGTCTTGCAAGAGCAGTACTTAAAGGATAGCCTTCGTAAACTGCATTGGCCTTTATAGCTGGAAAAATAAAATCAGAAGCAAATTCTTCTCGAGCATCAATAGTATAATGTTTATTCATACCTATGTCCATAGCGACTGAAGCAGGCCGTTCTATCTCTTCTTGTGGTTGTCCTACATCTACACAAGCGGTTATAACTTCCATATTGTATTTTTCTTCAAGTAATTTAATGCAAACTGAGGTATCAAGACCACCACTGAATGCCAGAACCACTTTATCCATTTTTATCACCTAATAAAATCTAATTAAATTTAAAAGTTATTATTATTACTACTCAGGTCCAAAAATATTCTTTAGTATATCTAACTAATAAAATTATCATTATTATTAAACCAGTGCACTGTTTTGTTAAATTATTAAAATATTAAAAATCATAGTTAGTGTTACTGCCTTAATAGAAAATTTTATAATTAATTTATTAAATGGTATAAGAAGCACATTTTTCCCCCCATTAAAAGTGATATATTACTATTAGCTAATAATTAAAATAGAAATCAAGTTTACTTTAAAATCAAATAATTAAGAATAGGATTCATAAATATTCAACTGGTAGTGATTTAAGAACAAAATCTTTACATGCAGAGGACTTACTCTTATTCATGAGGTTTAACTGAGCTTAATGAGGTTTAAATGAGATATAATAATGTTGATATTTTTTCCTCGCAAAAAATCACGGTTTTATCTTCCCAGACTGGAGGAAATGTAGAGGAGAACCAAAATCTGATGAGCAAGATTAAGGGAATTATGGCTATCGATCCGTTGATTAGATCTGCTCAAAAAGGCACCCCCCTCATCGAAATAGGTAAAGGCAGTCCTGAAGTAATGTTAGTTGCAGGGGTTCATGGTAACGAGCTACCTCCACAAATAGCTGCTTTAAATCTATTGGAATACTTAAAAACAGTAGAATTATTTGGTAAAATTTATTTAATTCCATTCACCTCTCCAAAATCAACTATGGAAAATGTAAGATGGTTTAATGGCCATGATCTCAATCGATCCTGTTCTCAGCAGGGATCAATAACCAATATTATCTTAGAACTAAGCCAAAAACTTAATTTAGATGGAGTTGCTGATTTTCACTCTACTAATCCTAAGAGTAATCCAGGAAGAGAAAGTGTATTCTGCTCTAAACAACCCTGCATTAATAGTTACCATATAGCTAAATATATCACCTCTAAGACTACTTCAGAATTAATATGTTACAATAAGGCAGGAACAATTTATCAAGGCGCACTGGAGGATGAGTGTAACTTGCAAAATATACCTGCTGTAACATGTGAAGTGGTTTCGCAAAATGGAGAAGTTAAACCAGGTAGTATTAAAAGGTCTTTTCTACAAATGAAAATTTATCTGGAACACTTTAAGATTTTACGTTAAAACAGATATTTTAATAATATTTTATATGCTTGAAACCGATATTTATAAAAATCAGTAGAATTTTAGTGTTTTATATAATGATAATTAAAGTAATATACCCTTAAACTATATTTCAACATAATTAGGATGAGATTAAATGGCATCTTATAAGAAACATGCAATCTTTGCACTGATTTTTACCTTACCTTTTTTCCCTAATGTTTTCTCCCTCGCATTAGCTATTATAGGATCTTCTTTACCTGATTTTGATCATGAATTAAAGAAAAAAAATATTTCTATTTTATTCTTCACTGGACTGGCTTTGACTTTAATAACTTATATTATAGGTCTACCATACACTTTAGGAATAATGTTAATGAATATGGCTTTGATTTTTTATTTATCAAAGCATAGGGGGTTCACCCACTCTTTATTAGGAATATTCATCTTATCCATTTTTTTAACCATAGTGGTCATTTCCAGCTATTTTTTCTTGACTGTATGGGGACTGGAACAACAACTTATTTTGGCATTAATAGTTCTTTTCCTGGGAATTTTATCTATTAACAAGCATATTCTGATTCCTTTTTTAATCCTATCTATTTCAGGAATTTTCTTAATACCATTACCTCCTTATGATTTTTTCAACCTGTATATTGTTTTCGGACCAATATTCTTAGGTTTCTTAAGTCATAGTATATTAGACATGTTCAATCCTAAGGGAGTGCAGTTCTTAAGACCATTCCTACCAACAAATTTCAAAAAACCTATAGGAATAATATTAATAGGAATTTGGGTTTTGATTACATTTTTCTATGTTTTTTAATGCCTAGAAGGTGTTTGAAAGGTTTTATTAGATTTTTATTTTTTTCATGTTAGGTATGATTAAATTAATATTAAGTAATAATACAAAAAAATTATTAATCCAATTTAAGTAGATTTAGCGCTCTTAAATTATATTATAATTAAATATTAACCTTCCAATGGGTTTTCATCCACTGGATACTTATTACTTTGT
>PWMT01000016.1 GCA_003558085.1 Methanobacteriaceae archaeon | reverse complement strand
TATTAGGAAAATTCTAATTATCTTATTAGGAAAATTCTAATTATCTTATTAGGAAAATTCTAATTATCTTGGTTATTAATTATAATTAGGCTCTTTAGTTAAGATCAGATATTAACATAAATTAAATATAATAATTAATAAAGAGTGGTCTAATAGTTCAACTCTTTAGTAAAAATATTTTAAACCATAATCTAAATATAATTAACCAAGGTTTTAGTAAGGAAAATATAGGGAGATATTAAATAATAATAGTTCACTAAAGAGTTATAGGATTAAAATTACCCTTAAGATAATCACTTATTAAATAGGATGATCCATAAATAATAAGGGAATTTATCACTTTTTTAGATCTTTAAGTAGTAATTGCCTAAAACAAGGAGATAAGATATGTTTGACAAGATCCTGGTAGCTAATCGAGGTGAAATAGCTATAAGAATAATGAGAGCTTGCAGTGAGTTGAACGTTAAAAGCGTGGCCATTTACTCGGACGCTGATCAAAACTCTCTTTTTGCTAAATATGCTGATGAAGCTTATCCTATCGGCGAATCTGCACCTACCCAGAGTTATCTAAATATTGAAAAAATTATTGATGTGGCTGAAAAGAGCGGGGCAGAAGCCATACATCCGGGATATGGTTTTTTAGCTGAAAACCCCAATTTAGGTAAAACCTGCGAAAAACATGGTATCAAATTGATTGGACCTAAAGGTTCAGTTATAGAGGCTATGGGAGATAAAATAACTGCACGAAAATTGATGAGGGCTGCCAAAGTCCCAGTAATACCGGGTACGGATAAAGGAATCTCCAGTATTGATCAGGCCTTAAAGATTGCTGAATCCATTGGATACCCAGTGATAGTTAAAGCTTCTGCGGGAGGAGGAGGTATAGGTATGAGAACAGTTTATGAAGAAGATGAACTGTTAAGAGCCATAGAATCCACCCAATCCGTGGCCTCATCTGCTTTTGGAGATTCTACCGTTTATATAGAAAAGTATCTGGAAGAACCCCGCCACATTGAATTTCAAGTGATGGCAGATGAGCAGGGCAATACCATACATTTAGCTGAGCGTGAATGCTCTATCCAACGCAGACATCAAAAATTGATTGAAGAAGCACCATCACCCATCATGACTGATGAACTTCGAGAAAGGATGGGTGCTGCGGCGATTAAAGCAGCTGCACATATAGATTATACTAATGCCGGTACAGTGGAATTTATGTACACTAAGGGAGATTTTTATTTCTTAGAGATGAATACCCGGATACAAGTAGAACATCCCATCACCGAAACTATAACCAACTTAGATCTAGTAAAAGAACAGATGAAAATTGCTGCTGGAGAGGAACTCTCCTACTTGCAAGAAGAGGTCAAAATAAAGGGACATGCCATTGAATGTAGAATCAATGCTGAAGATCCTCTAGCAGATTTTACACCGGACCCGGGTAAGATAACTGGTTATCGTTCTCCTGGCGGAATCGGAGTGCGAGTAGATAGTGGAGTTTACATGAATTATATCATCCCCTCTTTTTATGATTCCATGATATCTAAACTCATATCCTGGGGTAATAATCGGAACGAGGCCATCAACCGTATGCGGCGTGCCTTAAAGGAATATATAATAGTGGGAGTGAAAACCACCATACCTTTCCACAAAGCAATTATGAAAAATCCTGACTTCCAGCAAGGTAACCTCAACACCCACTTCGTGGATGAACATCAAAAAGGAATCTACGATAACATGCAAAAGGTCATTGCTGAAGATAAGGAAATGGTAGACCGGCTGAAATCAACTTTCCTACCTAACAAGAAAGTGGCGGCCATATCCGCTGCAGTTGGTTCTTATATTCAAGCTTCTCAATCTTCTAAAAAAATAAATTAAAAGTATTAGGGGGATTATAGAGTGCAGGAAAATTTGCTGGAAATTTTTTATAAAAATGAAGGGAAATATGTTTCATCAGAAGAAATAACTTCCACTTTAGATTTGAACTTAGAAGAATTAAAGGATGAAATTGAAGAATTGGAAAAAGAAGGCTATGTTTTTGATTTCTCCACTAATCTAGGTTACCGATTAAAAGAATCCTCTCCTAAACTTCTACCCTATGAAATAAAGAGGGGCTTGGAAACTGATTATTTTGGCCAGGAAATCCATTATTATGCAGAAGTGGACTCCACCAATAATGTGGCTAAAAAATTAGCAGAGCAAGGTGCTGAAGAAGGAAGCATGGTTATTGCTGAAACTCAAAGTAGGGGTAGGGGGCGGCGAGGTAAAAAATGGTTATCTCCCGAGGGAGGAATATGGATTACCACTATCTTAAGGCCCCATATATCCCCAGCTGATGCCCCTAAACTCACCTTAATGACGGGGGTTGCTGTAGCGAAAACCTTAATAAATGAATACGGATTAGACGTGGGTATTAAATGGCCTAACGATATCCTCCTGGGAGAAAAAAAGGTTTGTGGAATTTTAACTGAAGCAAATGCCAAGTTTAATCTGGTGGACTATATAGTGGTGGGGATTGGAATTGATGCCAACGTGGATACTGATATATTTCCCTCAGAACTTCATTATAGAGCCACTTCCCTGAAAGAAGAATTGGGAGAAGAAGTTGATCGGGTGAAACTGGTGCAGAATCTTTCAAAAATATTTGAAGAAACCTATGAACAATTTAAGGCTGGTAACTTCCCTGATATTTTAAATGATTGGAGAAAATTATCTAAAACCATTGGAAGTTATGTGGAAGTGAGAAAAAGAATGGGTAGAATTGTTAGAGGTGAAGCAGTAGGCATAACCAAAAATGGAACTCTAATTTTAGAATTAGATGATAAGAATCTGCGCAAAATAGTATCAGGGGAATGTATACACCTCAATGAATAAAACCATCTAATTTTTTTTTTATTTATTATTTAAAACTAAGAAAATTTCTTCTCTGATAAGCTAGAAGAATACATAACCCTAAAAAAAAATATTAATTATTTATAAGCCCCTAAAAAAAAAGTACCCGTTTTTTTTCTGATTAAAAGCAGTGCTATTTAAAGGAAGGCCAGCTTAGCTTATTATAATTAATAAATATTTAGGCTTCAATAAGCAATTTTATCCTTACTTTTAATTTCTACAGCTAATTTATTTTCTTTAACTTGGAAACTTTTTCCAGTTATCCTTTTTACCAGTTCTATGTTGGTCCAGGCATGAGAAGATAATATAGGGGTCTTAACCCTCGATTCACCAGCCAGGGCCATGTAGGGAATGATCTGATCACCCATATATTTATCCAGGGTGGCTTGCTTTTCTAGAGAATATAATAGGTTTTCTGCTGCTTGCTCACCTACTATTTCTGCTCGTTTACCTCTCTCACCCCAAGCATTTCCTCCTATTCGTGTATTACCCTGGGCCCATAAAACAATCCCTGATCCGGGAGAGAGACTATTAGTATCATGTTCAACTTCTATTTCTACCGGATAACCTGTTTTTTTTAATGTCTTTTCAGCGGCAGAAGCCTGTCTTTGAGCTACATGTTCAGGGAGATTAGAAGCATGAGATATTCCCCTGATTTCATCAATTTCAACTTTTAAAAGTTTTAAAGGATCTAATTTTTTTAGAGGTAATATGGTACCCTTCATTAATCCCCCTCCCCGAGGATAGTGGCCTCTTTGAATTAAATCCAGCCGGGCTTTATAACCCATTTTTTCTAAAAGAGGTAGAGTAACATTTTTAAGATAGTCAAAGGGTGGGGACCATTTCACATCACTACCGCCTTTTAAGGTAATTTCCACTTTCTCTCCGGTAAATGGTGCCGGGATCATGAAGGCCTGTAAAAGTAAAGTCATGCTACCCGCGGTTTTAATATCCACCTTGAATTTACCACCTCTAAGCTCTCCAGGAACAAACTCAATTTCCTGTGAACCAATATGCAGATTAGAAACTTTAGCATGGCATAGCTGGCAGAGAGCTTGAACTGCAGATAAATGTTGGGGATATAAACCTTTCTTGGGGCGATTAGCACGTATATTCGTTATCTTAAGTGATTGGGAAGTTAAAGCAGCTAGAGCAGTAGAAATTCTAACTACTGCACCTCCACCTTCTCCTAAAGAACCATCAATGGCTAACAACTATACTCCTCTACTATATTTATTTATCTATTCTCTGATCCTTTAAATAAGACAGATTCTGCTTGCTGTGGGGAGGGAGCAATCTGGAGCAGTTTTTTGAAGGAATCCCTTAAAATATGGTTTAATTCTTCTATTCCTAATTTTTGAGCATCAGCAGAAGTTAAATCTATTCTAAGTGTGGGAGAAGCTCCAGGCATACCCACAGCAGGTATGGTGATAATCCCATATCCCTTTAAAAGAAGCATGGCCCATAGAAAAGCCAGATCCCGGTCAGTTAAACTGGTTTTAATATTCCTTTTATCCATTTCTAAAGCAATATCTGCTGCTGAAATCATAACCCCTGTGGGTGTTTCTTTGAACCCTTCCCATTCTCTCTTCAAATATCTTAGTAGTTCTCTCTTTTTCTCTAGAGAACCTGAAATATTTTCTGGATGGAATTCTTGTAAGGCCCTAACCATCCCGGCTAATATTGGTCCTTGTGCTTCTAAACCATACTGATGGGCTTTTGATTTTATTTTAGAAATTAAAGAAGATTTCCCTGCCATTAAACCTCCCCTAGGACCTTTCATTAATTTATCGGTACTGGTTATTATTAGATCAGCACCTAAATCCCAGGCAGATGGTTGTTTAAAAATAGCTGTTCTTAAACGAGCCCCTGAAGCATCATCTACCATTAACGGAGGGGAGGTAGATGATTTATGGGTCTCTTTAATGATTATTTGAAATTCTTCTACCGGGATTACTTTATGATCCATGGTTGATCCAGTTATAATCACTAAACTGGTATTTTCTGGTAAATGAAAATCGTCTAAACGATCAAATTCTAAGTATTCTGCTCCCACCAGTTTGGTGCTGCGGGGAATGGAGGGATGGGAAGGTAGTTCTGGTAGATAATGAACCACAGTACTATCTTTTTTAACTAAGGCTAATATGGTGGCTAGTATTCCTGCACTGGTTCGATTAAAACCTAAAACTTTCTCCCCGCCCAGATGATCCTTTCCATATTTATCCAGCATTTTCTCAAATACAGCAGGACCTACATATGTCTCTAAAAGTTCTAAATCATCTTTTTTTAATAAGAATCCGCCAGAAAGGCCAGTTAAATCAAATAAATTATGACGGCCTTTCTTTTTAAGGCGGACTTCAATGTAAGTTAGGGCACTCTCTCTTTTTTGTAATTCATCTAAATCATTATCTATGAGCATGTACTTCTACCCTTATATCTAATAGATTTATTTTTCATCTAGAGATAAGTCCTCATCTGCCTCTTGATCAATATCTTGATAATGCTGACTAGAACTTCTAGTTTTAGATTGGAATGAGTCAGATTTTAATATTATAGCTTCATCTGCAGAATTTTGAAGAGCAGCACTAAATCCAGGTTCTGCTCCGATAACAATAGTGTCTTTACCATTTTCCTTGGCCTTATTAATAATAGGTAGAAAATCAGCATCACGGGTCATGAGGGCAACCACATCAATACTAGGATTATAAATTAATTGCATGGCTTCCACCGCCATATAAACATCAGTATCACCGGCCACTACGATGGGGGTAAATCCTTGATTTACTATTGCTTCTATAAGTTTATCAGATGCATATTGATTAAGAAGAACTTTACCAACACGCAAGTTACCATAATCACTCATAATTTTTCTTACTAAATCTAGATTCAGGCTAAATTCTTTTCTAAGCATATTGGGACCGTCAACTAGAAGTCCAATAGACTTATCACCTGTTTCTTTCTTCTTTAAAGGTATATAATCCTTTAAGGAAGTAAGTTTTTCAAAGCTGCGCATTTTTCTTATCCTCCACAGTGATTAATTAAACTAGTAACTACATCATATGAAGTTATAGGTTAACTATTTAATGTTAGTATTTTATGGAATATATAATTAGATTTTTTAGAAAATAATCTAAAAAAAATTGTTCAAAAATGTGTTAAACTTGCTATTTAGCTGATATAATTAGGTCTAATTAAAATTGAGGATGAAATTAATAAAAAAAAATATAAAGTAGTATATGATGATTTGGGCTTTAAAAAAAAAAGGAGTGGAAAATAAGCAATTAAAGAAGTTAAGTATCATTGGTGGGGGGCTTATTATTTCTCATTCAATTTCTAGTGAAAATTCATCTTGGAATAATTCCCGCACCACTTTTAAATCTTCATCAGCTATCCTGGTGATAGCTCCTTCTTCTAATTCTTTAAAGTAGTATTCGGCATCAACTATTTTCCCAGTATCATTCATATATAATATTATTCCATCCACAAACATGTCTGGATTGGCGGAGGGTAAGAATAACTCTAAACGTACCAATATTTCTGAGCCGCAGATGCCGTCATAGAATTTTATTTTCTCTTCTTCATTTTTTAAGAGTTTTTGGAATTGTTTGATTCGGGCGTTAAGTTCATTTTCTGCTTTTTTTGCTAATTCATTCTGCATGATATCACTCTATGAAAAAAATTATTTAATTCTAGTAATAATCTATAAGATATACTAAATCTATTCAATGTTATTACCCTACTTCTTATCTAAATGCCATTAGTTCAATTATTAACTAATCCTACTAGTCAAATTTGATATTAATGGTGGAGATTCCTAAAATAATCTCCAATAGGCTATTATAAATAATAATAGTAGGGTGAATAAATGTAATTTACTTGAGCCTATTTAAACTTTTCCGCTTGGATTTATAATAAAATAAGCTTCCAGTTCATTTTAATGCATAAATCTACTTAAAATAATCATATTACACTAATCTACTAAAAGAATATGATTAGATCTTTATTTTAGGAGTAATTTATGGGTATTATGGTAACACATAGTATGGATTTTGGAGGGACTTATTCCCTCCTCCAGCATAGCTTTAATAAATAATTTAAATCCCTTTACTGGTGGAGGATTGTGCTTCTGTCCGAAATCCGTGGCCATGATGCATCGGGAGGCACCAATTTCCTGAATAGCTTGTGCAATTACTGATGGTTTTAAATTATCATGCTCTCTCATGCAGGCCACAAAACAGTGCTCTAGATAAGCATAACGAGACATTTCTTTTTGTTCATCCAGATCTGCACCCACCACAGAGGTGAGAGGATGATTTACCAGTAAACGTTTTACTCCCCAGCTAGAAGCCAAATCCAGGGTCAGGAAGATATCTGCTACTTCTAGGTGACCAGTGGCCAGTACCATGTCATGATCCCGTATAATAGGCAGGATCTCTTCTAGATTAGCCGGTGTGACTTTAATTTGCGGGGCAGAGATGGTGGGAAGCCATACTATTTTAGCTCCTAATTGGGCTGAAGCCTCCACTACCGGGGCATTGATACCTCCTACATGAGAATTGAGGCATACACCACCCCAAACCGGTATTTGAGTATATTCTTGCGCTATCCTAGCCCTACTGGCAGTTGATTCCAGGTGGGATTTGATAACCAGGCCTGCCATTTTTTCGGCTCTAGCATGGAGGGCTGCTTCAATATCAAAATATAAACGTGGTTTAATATCCGGGGCGGTGTGAAGGTGAACATCAATATAATTATCTAGTCTGATTAATTTTTCATCCATTATTTCTTTACCTGGAAAATTTATTTTAACTGCTCTTTTATAGTTTGGTATAGATTTGAGCCCTGAACATCCATAGCCACCACCAGGGGGCCGAAATTATCCACCTTCAATTCCCAGATTGCTTCTGGAACTCCTAAATCCAGCCAATAATAATTTTCAATATCGATAACTGCCTTTACATATAGTGCTGCACATCCTCCCACTGCAGCCAGATAAACTGCCTTATGCTTAACCAGGGCCTGAGCAGTCTTCTCATCCATTCCACCCTTCCCAATAATGGCCCGGACCCCTTTTTTTACTATTTCACTTTGAAAGGGGTTCATACGGGTACTGGTGGTAGGACCCACTGCCACCATTTTAGGCTTGATCTTCTCACCTCTATCCTGAGAATCATCCTCTTTAATCTGGAGTAATGGTCCTGCATGAAAAATCACAGATCCTTCTAATGGATAAGGAGATCCTTGTTCTAAAATACGTTGATGGGCCCGATCTCTAGCAGTGTAAATAGTTCCTGAGAGGTAAACTACGTCTCCTACTTTTAGAGACTCCACATCTTCCTTCGTTAAGGGTGTTTTTAATTTAACTTCCATAGATGCATCTCCTACAAAGTTGAGGTTTATGCTGATAAAAAAATTGTACTTTTTTAATAATGCTATTTATAAGAGTTTAAGCTAGACAGTCTATTTAAATATAGGATGTAGATATACTTAAATCTCCATAGATAATATGGTAGAGATTAAATTCCATTAGCCACCATTAAATATTAAAGCCTTCTAAAATGAGTCATTAGAGCAAATAATTCTATAATAGATGCTCATGTTACTTTAAAAATTGTATTTAATTATAAGGTTTAAGAAAATAAGATTTATAAAAAATTAAAAAAATCAACCAACCCCCCCGGTTTAAGAAAATAAGATTTAGGAAAACCCCTACAGTATTATAAAAAAAAAATATTAAAATAAATTAGATAGAATACAACTAAATATTAACTTTTATTCTAATAATTCGAATTATAAACACGAGGCTTAGAAATGTCTAGCATGAAGAACATATTGAGTTTAAGTAAATATATGCTCAGCCTACCCCGACCCAAAATTTCATTATTTACGATTCTCTTTTTAAGTTTCATAGTAGGATCTGTTGGATTTATCATTGACCCTATTGTGGGAGTCAGCCTTTTTCAGGATATTAT